>JAIRNR010000095.1 GCA_031257915.1 Bacteroidales bacterium | reverse complement strand
AAAAAAGAATGTATTACACACTTCAAATCACCATCAACCACAGTGCAATCCGATACAACCAAGTCTGTAGTGGCTAACGCTGCTAAAACAACATTCACTTTATCAGATGTCCATACATCATCCTGGTCTGCAAGAAAAATATAATCCCCTTTTGCATGGATCAACGCATTTTCGAAATTACCAATTATACTGTGGCGTTTGACATTACTCAAAATTTTAACACGCGGTTCTTGATAATGTTGAATAATCTCAAGCGTTTTATCTGTAGAACCATCATCAGAAATAATTAATTCATCATCCATACCTAACTGACAAAGAATAGAATCTAATTGTTCTTTTATATATTTTTCTCCATTATAGGTAGCCATGCAAACGGAAATCATTTTTTATATATTTAAATTTTGATCACCTCTTTAAAAAGAGATTTCTCATGAGTCCTTATTATCTCTTGTAATTACACAAATAGGCGGCAATAAAATATTTAATAAAACGAATTTGTTTTGTTCGTAATGTCAACATCATAGTCCGTCGAAGAATAAGTAGAAAATAATCTACGGAATCTATTATATTTGTTCGCTCACAACTTCTAATAGCATCGGCAAAGGTACGAAATCTATTATATAGTTTATCCGCATTAGTTTCTTCATTAGAAAAATCCTGCAATATTTCTGCGTCTAATATCAAAAAAAATCGCTCTTGTCGTTTGTATCGCTCAATAAACTGGTGATCCGATAAATCTAAAGGCACTTTCTCATTGTAACCTCCTACACTGATGAAAGTATCTACCCTTACCATCATCCCGCTGTTTATTACAGATAATCTATTCATCAATAATTTACCACTTTCTATTGATTGTAGATATTTTCCCCGTTTATGAGTATACCGGCAAGGAGAGAGCAAAAAACCTTTATGTGTTCGAACTTTTGGGACAATTAGTTTAATATCGGGGTGGTTTTGAATAACATCCATGTACTTTTTTAGCATATCATTCGGATAATTTGTGTCTTGGTCAGACAATAGCATCCATACAAAGCCCTTTTCACGCGCATATTGTGCTGCCTGATTATACGCACAAGACACGCCCGAATTACCGGCATCATGAACATAATGCACTTCCTCCAGAGTAAATTGTTGCACCGGAGAATTGTCATATACGAAAAATGCATGTTTAGCACCAACGTTGCCTACACTGGACTTTAACGACAAGTATGCAGCCGATTTTTCCAATGATTGTTGATACAATACGATTACTATTAATATTCTATTCATGTCCTGCTTGTTCGTATTTTGGATTGAATGCGTAGCTGTACATGACAAGCAACGCTAATAAACCGTTTGAACCAAGTAATAAAGGATTGGTTCCTGCAATGAACAGGTAGAACGAGTATCCTATTCGAATAGGCAGCGAATAGGGTAAAATTTTCCGTTTCCGATAGAAGATGTATAAAGGAAACACATAAATAAAAACAATCACCCCTGCGCCAACAAGCCCGAACCACCTTATCAACTCGGCATAACTCCATTCTGTTTGGGAAGTTTCTTTTTTAAAGCCTTCAGAATAGAACTCACTACCGGCGCCTTCCCCAAAAATAAGTATCAGTGGATGCTCCACTATCAATTTTTTATAAGAATCTATATGTCCAGATCTTACTTGAAGTGAAATTTCCTTCTTGTCGTTTAGTATTCGATATATTACGCTACAAGAATACACAACGGCTACAACAATCATTACAGGAACTAATAATTTCCATGTTTTGGATTTATATAAACGCATAATAATCATTAAGGCAGTCAAAAATGCGGCAGAAAGCATACATGCTCTTGTCCCCGCAAACAGTAAGGCGGTAAAAAGAAAAATCGACAAACAATAATATTTCTTTTTCTTTTCTTCTTGAAATAATGCCTTATATAAGTAGAATGCGAGAGGAATTATCAACAAAGCCATTGAGGTATAGTAAATGCCCAGCACATCTATGCCCATAATGGCCCTTCTGCTTATCTTCATTACATTGTTCTCCTCTTGAAAAAACAAACGAATAGATTGTTCAACAGAAGGATAAAAAGTTATAAGACCATAAATGGTTATTACTGCAAAAGCAATCACTAATGCAGGGAAAAACATTTTCTCTAAAAGAGGTAGCTTATTTATCCATAATAGCAAAAATAAAAGAATATACGTTTTATATATGAATTTTACCATTTGAATATCAAACGTAAATCCTTGTAGATATCCCATAACTATAGAAGCAGATATTATGCTATAAATTATAGCTATAATAGTCCATGCAGGTTTCCATGTTGCGATATAATTAAATAAGCAGACTAAAAACAATAGGCCAAATGCAATATTTTTAAGACCCAACAATGTATTTGGCGGATCTATCATTAGCACAAAAACAAAGATAAACGAAAGGATATCTAATAACTGACTATTATTTATATCGATATGTAATTTCAATTTGATTTGGATTTATGGATACTATTCTAAGAAAAATGTAATTTAACCTTTTCACTACTTTTCCCATCCCCATACGGATTATAAGCTCCGCTCATCTGTTTATATATGGTCTCATCTTTCAATAATTCTGTTATAGATGATGTTATTTTATCCACATCCGTTCCCACCATTTTTACTGTTCCGGCCGCCACAGCTTCCGGCCGTTCGGTCGTTTCGCGCATCACCAACACGGGCTTGCCCAAACTCGGCGCTTCTTCCTGCACGCCGCCGCTATCGGTAAGTATTAAATAACTTTTATTCATTAACCACACAAAAGCAGGATAGGCCAACGGCGGGATAAGTTTTACCCGGGATAATCCACCCAAGAGTTCATACACCGGTTTTTGCACATTCGGATTGAGGTGAACAGGATAAATAATTTGTATGTTGGCGCTCGTTTCGGCAACTTGCTTTATCGCTTTGCAGATATTCAAAAAACCTTCACCGAAATTTTCCCGGCGATGGCCGGTAACGAGAATAATTTTTTTAGTGGAATCTATAATACTTCCCAATTGTTGAATTTCGTCGTCACTATAATGTTTTAATTTTTCCTGCGCCCACAATAAAGCATCAATAACGGTATTCCCCGTAACCACAATACTATTTTCGGCTATACCCTCGCGCAAAAGATTTTGCTTTGCCGTTTCGGTAGGCGCAAAGTGATAATCGGCAAGCCGCGAAGTAATTTGCCGGTTCATTTCCTCCGGGAAGGGCGCATACTTGTTATAAGTGCGCAAGCCCGCTTCAATGTGCGCGATTTTCGCTCCGGCATAAAATGCCGCCCATGCTGCCGCCGAAGAAGTAGTAGTGTCGCCGTGCACACATACGATATCGGGTTTAAACGTTTCGAGTATTGGCTTTAAGCCAACTATTACATCCGCAGTAAGCTGATACAAATTTTGTCCCGGGCGCATAACATCCAAATCATAATCGGGCGTTATCTCAAAAAACGACAATACTTGATCGAGCATCTGCCGGTGTTGGGCAGTAACGCACACTTTGGTGTCAAAGCTATCTGTGTGTTGCCGGAACATTTTCACCAAAGGCGCCATTTTTATGGC
>JAIRNR010000033.1 GCA_031257915.1 Bacteroidales bacterium | reverse complement strand
TTCGCTGCGGGAATATTGTCTCTATATACAATATTCCTCATCTCAAAGTTATAGACAGAGGAAATTTGTAAACCTTACGATTTTTTTATACCTGTTTTATACAGGTAACTTTTCCTTGTCTTGTACTTATTACAATAGCGTCTTTCCTGTATATCAACTTAACGATGATATACCGCTATTGCTTGGTCTTACAATAAATCAATGAACTCATTTGTTCAACCTCTCGCTTTGGATTGAAACATTTTTCTGTTTTTTTCCGCGAAAGGAGTGCAAAGGTATGACAAATATTTTTAAAATCCAAATAGTTTTTTCATTTTTTCTCAAAAAAATTATTAACAATTTATAATGTGCTTATTTTCAGATTTTTTTTGAATTTACTAAAAAATATTTTTGCGGAAATAAGAAAAAAACGCAAAAACAATAAGTAACAGTGCGTACGAGAAACCGAAAATCAACGCAATATAGAATGTTTTTTTCTCCGACACAATTGTTCTGTCAAGCAGACGCATCACCATTGTACGAGTGCCGAGTTCAATAAGTTCGGGATTGCCGACAGCAGTATGTACGGCATTTAAAATTACACGCTCGTTGTCAAAAAACGTCTTTATATATGGGTCGTATCCGAGCGGATATATTATACCCTGCGAGCGGTTAACTTCATTTCTTATTATATCTCCATCCGAAAAAACAAACATTCTGCCGCTGTCTGTTTGCGAGCGAAACGGCGGCATTAAAACGCTGTCGGGAATATACGGTTTGACGAGAGAAAACATTGAAAGAAATTTTCCGCGCAAATGTAATCCTGCTATCAGTTCGCCCTGACGAAAAGATGCAGGATTGGTACGGTCATACATAATATCGGCGGAAATAACTGTCGGGAGCGGAATTTTTTTTGTGTATTCGGATGTAACGAGAATCGGAATTTTTTCTGCAGGACTTTCTATTGTGTCGATACTTGCGATGAAAGATGTTTTTATTCGTTCCGACATGGATGAACTCTCTGCGCCGGATGCAGCAGTTAAGACAGGACAATATAAATTGGGCAGAAATTCCGTCTGCGGACGACCGTTAAGTGTCCCTGTTATTACAGGCGAATATGCGCAATCCAAATCAAGAATTATATTATTTGAAATACGAAAACCATAGCGGAAAAACATATCGTCCAAATCAAGCGAAAACGGCACGGCATTTGCCTGTGACCTTACTCTTAAAGTATCAATGGAAGCGTTGGACTGGTCAACAAACCAAAGGATACATCCCCCATTCATCACATACTGGTCAAGAATAAATTTTTGTTGACTTGAAAAAGGTATTGCCGGATGTGCTATAATCAGGGCATTATATTTATTGTAAACGTTGCCGTCAAATCCGCTGTCATTGATAAACAGTCCCTCTTCAATACTTGCACGCCGCACGTTATAATAATCCGAAAGTGCATTACCTGCACTCTCTGTCTGTGTGAAAGTCCATTCGCCGTTATCTGTTAAAAATGCAATATTCTGCACATTGCCGGCGGTCAATGCACGTATCCCCTTTGCGAGTTGCATTTCTATATTTTCTATTGAGTGATGAAGTGTCTCGTCGGCACTGCGTCCCATTTGATCTACAAGCAACTTCACAGGGATAAGCTTGTCGCCGTAGCGCACTTCCGCATACGGAAAAATAAAACGGCGAGTGATACCTTCTTTTGTTTTTACTTCAAGTTGAGTCGGCTCAAAACCATTTTGCAAAAGTGTATGCGCTTCATTTAACGATTTTTCTTCGTCAGCATAAATATCTATAAACCGGTAATGTAAATTTTTATTGTAATAAGCGAATTCATCTAACGTTTCTTTAATTGATTTTTCAAGGCGTTTAAACCCTGCGGGCAGTTCACCTGTAAGGTAAACGCGAATATAAACAGGCTGTGCCGACACACTGCGCAATAATTGTTTTGTTACATTTTTAAGTGTATATCTTTTATCGGCAGTGAAGTCATAACGCAAAGTAAAAAAAGAAAAGACAATATTCAAAAAAATAACACATGCAATTACCGACAAGATTTTTATCAAATATTTTTTTGCGGAAACAGGACGCAGTATTACCGCAGTCAGTACAATAAACACAAAAGTAATACTAATGAAGTACAGAACATCAACAGCAGTCAACACACCTCTGCCGAGAGAAGCAAAATGTTCTCTCATTCCAAGTTCCGCAATAAAAACAGAGGTACTACCCTCGCCTGTCATTTCGGATACAGCGTCAAATCCGAAATAGAAAAACGCACAAACAACAACACTCACAATAAATGCAAGAACTTGTGAATCGGTAAGTGAAGATAAAAAAACAGATACTGCAATAAATGCCGTTCCGAGAAAAATCAATCCGATAAGCGAACCGATAAATGCACTTGTGTCTATATTGCCTGCCGGTGAAGCGGCGGCACTAACAGTGTAATAATAAATAAAAACAGGAAGCAGGGAAACAGTAAAAAATATTGTACATGAAAAAAATTTTGCAAGTGTAATTTGATATGGTGTTAACGGACGTGTAAGCAATATTTCAAGTGTGCCTGTTTTTTTTTCTTCCGAAAAACATTTCATGCAAATAGATGGAATAAGAAAAAGAAATGCAAACGGTGCGAAAGAAAAAAAGTGTTCGAGTGATGATGTACCGCTATCTAAAATATTAAACGGATTGGGAAGTACAAAAAGAACGAGTGCGGTAACGGTGTAAAAAATAAAAAGTGTCAGATAGCCCGAAGCACCTGAAAAAAACTGACGAATTTCTTTTATAAAAAGTGAGCGCATTATTACAAAATTTTAATAGCGGAAAATTCTATTCTCACACTGCTGTACATGTCAAGTCCTGTTAAATCGTGCAGAGAGCCGTTATTTACGGACAGTTCCAAATAATCATTGTCCAAAAATAATGCACATCCGTCACCACTGCCTGTGTCCTGATATGCTTCGGATATTTTATCTATACGCAAGAGTATCCTTTTCATATCTCTTTCATTGCTGAAGCCGCCTATTTCAATAGAAAAAAACGGATATTTTTTCAAGGTAGAAGAAAATACTTTCCGCGTTATATTGAGAACGGTATTTCCTGCAGCATCGACATACAGAACAGGAACATCGACAATAAGTCCGTTTTCCTTTTCGCGGCTGTATATTTCGAGCGGCTCTTTGGCTCTTGCACGCAGCTTAGCGGGAACACCTATTTTTGACAAATCATTACCGCGTGCAATTGACGCTGCTACAACAGGAAATCTGTCGCGGGACGGAAATGTGAAAGACGTACCTTCCTGATATGCCGTTATTTCAAATATCTGTTCGGGTTCGGACGAAAAAATATCATGAAACTGCCCATTATCGGCACCTATAAAATAATGTCCGTCGTAATTTACCACAACATGCGGCGAACGCTTCGATTCAATATCCATAATTCCTATTATGTGAATTGTACCTTTCGGGAAATTATGATAAGCGTTGCGCAACAAATACGTTGCCGCAGCAAGCCCGCCGCGCGGAACGTTGTGAGTAATATCCACTATTGTAACATCGGGAATATGACTAATCAGCCGCCCTTTAACGGCAGCAATATAGTAGTCGCTCTCTTGCCAGTCACTTATAAGTGTTACTACTGTGGACATTATTCACGTCTTTTATTTTATCAGAGTGAATACGTCATACTGTTGCGGAATATTTTTACGTCCCTCCAATTCGGAAATTTCCATTAAGAAGCAAATTTCTATATTACTCACACCCGACTGTTTAAGCAGATCTATTGAGGCAACAGTTGTGCCGCCTGTTGCAAGTAAATCGTCATGCAAAAGCACTTTGTCGTTTGCATCAATTGCCCCTTTATGCAGTTCAATACTGTCCTCGCCGTATTCAAGTTGATATGTCGTAATATACGTATCGGCAGGAAGTTTTCCTTTTTTGCGAATCGGCACAAAGCCCGCACCAAGTTTATACGCAAGAATACCGCCAAGTATAAAGCCGCGGCTTTCAACGCACACAACTTTTGTAATGCCGTCATTTTTGTATTCTTCATAAAGCGCGTCGGCAACTTTACTCAACGCTTCGGCATCTTTCAGTAAAGTTGTAATATCCTGAAAAAGTATTCCTGCTTTTGGAAAATCCGGAATAACGCGGATTTTTGATTTTAAAAATTGAAGGTCGTTCATTTTAAATAATTTTGTGATTACTTTCTGCCGCACCCTTATCACGCTTCACACATTTTATCTGCAACCACCGATAAGGCTGTGCATATTTGCAATCTGTTATTATACTACTATGTTTATTATTCTTTTCGGAACTATTATTATCTTTTTCGGTGTCCTGTTTTCAAGCCATTTTGAGCTGCGCATATCTTCAAGCACGGCTTTTTGAATTGACGCACTGTCAAGTTCAAGCGGCAACGAAAGGGTAAATCTCGTTTTTCCATTAAACGAAACAGGGTATTCAAATGTACTTTCTACCGTATATTTTTCCTCGTATTTCGGAAATTCGGCGTAAGTGATTGTTTCGTTATGCCCCAACATTAACCACACTTCCTCTGCAATATGGGGTGCAAACGGTGCTAAAAGAATTGTGAGCGGCTCTATAATACTGCGTTTGCGGCAATTCAAATCAGCCAAATCATTTACCGCAATCATAAAACTGCTAACTGCGGTATTAAACGAAAAACGATTTATATCGTCCTCTATTTTGCGAATTAAATTGTGGATAATTTTTAATTCGGACGGCGTTGGAGAATTTTCATCAAAAGGAAGTACGGATTCCTCGCGATCACTGTCGCTACTGCCCACTATGAGCCGCCAATATTTTTTCAAAAAACGAAATACACCCTCAATTCCCTTTGTATCCCAGGGTTTACTTTGTTCTATAGGTCCGAGAAACATTTCATACATGCGCAAAGTGTCCGCACCATATTTTTCCACAATTTCGTCGGGATTTTGAACATTGTACATTGACTTTGACATTTTCTCAACTTCCCATCCGCAAACATATTTATCATCTTCAAGAACAAAATGCACATTAGACAAATCGTTTCGCCAGTCCCTGAATTTTCCAATATCAAGAATATCGTTATCCACTATATGAATATCAACATGAACAGGATCGGTAAATTTTTCACGGTCCGGAATATTTTTTGAAATAAAAACAGGAATATTCAGTCCTTGCGGAATTCCTTCTACCGGCTCTTCGTTCCTTTCCTCGCGCAAATATTCGCTATACATTTTCCGATTCAGGCGATATACAAAATTGCTGCGTCCCTGAATCATTCCCTGATTAAGCATTTTTCGGAACGGCTCATCGCTGACAATCTTGCCAATATCGTAAAGAAATTTATTCCAGAAACGTGAATAGATCAAATGTCCTGTGGCATGTTCCGAGCCGCCGAAATATAAGTCCACTTCACGCCAGTATTCGTTTGCCTGCTCGCCTACTAATGTTTCGTTATTGTGCGGATCCATATAGCGCAAATAATAGGCACTTGAACCGGCAAAGCCGGGCATTGTTGATGTTTCGAGCGGATACCCTTCCGCAGTCCGCCAATTCACAGCGCGGGCAAGGGGCGGCTCACCCTTCTCGGTTGGTAAATATCTGTCTATTTCGGGCAATTCAAGCGGCAGTTCACTTTCATCAAGCATATATGGTATTCCATCTTTATAGTAAACCGGAAACGGCTCGCCCCAGTAACGCTGACGCGAAAAAATAGCATCTCTTAACCTGTAATTTGTTTTCGGTATGCCGATTTTACTTTCCTCAATTTTTTCTACCGCCTTTTTTATTGCGTCTTTTACTTCCAATCCGTTAAGAAAATCGGAATTTACAAGTATGCCGTCTTTTGCTTCAAACGCTTCCTGTTCTATGTTTCCACCACTTACAACTTCAATTATCGGCAGATTGAAATATTTTGCAAACCGATAGTCGCGGCTGTCGTGTGCGGGAACTGCCATAATTGCGCCGCTGCCGTATCCCATAAGGACGTAATCGGAAATATAAACCGGAATCTGTTTTTTTGTAAACGGGTGGATAACATACGCGCCTGTGAAAACTCCGCTAATTTTGTTTACATCCGCCTGACGTTCGCGCTCTGTACGGTTTTTCGTCCGTGCGATATATTTGCCCACCTGCACTAATTGTTCCTCTGTTGATATTTCCATAGCGAGCGGATGTTCGGGGCTTAATACCATAAATGTTACACCGAAAACAGTGTCGGGGCGGGTTGTAAAAATTTCTAACGGCGGGACAACGGCTTCAGTAGCGGCTTTATCTGCGGCGGCAAATTCAAAATTTACCGTTGCGCCGATACTTTTGCCTATCCAGTTGCGCTGTATCTCTTTCATTGATTCACTCCAATCAAGTGTTTCAAGCCCCTGCAACAGACGTTCTGCATATGCTGTTATGCGAAGCGACCATTGCTTCATCATTTTGCGCTCAACAAGGTGTCCGCCGCGCACGGACAAACCGTTTACCACTTCATCGTTTGCAAGTACCGTTCCCAAAGGCGCACACCAGTTCACTGCAGTTTCTGCCAAATATGCAAGACGGTAATTCATTAACACTTCCTGCTTTTGCCGCTCATTGTAACCATTCCACTCCTGCGCCGTAAAATTCAATTGTTTGCTTTGTGCAATATGTAACCTCTCATTGCCCTGCTGTTCAAATATCTCAATAAGTTCGCTCACAGGACGTGCCTGCCCTGCCTTATAACAGTAATAGGAGTTGAAAAGCCGGATAAAAACCCACTGTGTCCATTTGTAATATTCGGGTGAATTTGTTCGGATTTCTCTGTCCCAGTCAAAAGAAAAACCGATTTTATCAAGCTGTTCACGATAGCGGTTTATATTTCTTTCGGTAGTGTTTGCAGGGTGCTGACCTGTTTGAATTGCATATTGCTCGGCAGGCAGTCCGTAAGAGTCGTAACCCATAGGGTGCAATACATTAAAGCCTTTTAAACGCTTATATCGTGCGACAATATCACTTGCAATATAGCCAAGCGGATGTCCTACGTGCAGTCCTGCACCTGAGGGATAGGGAAACATATCAAGCACGTAATATTTCGGCTTGCCCGAAGTATTATCGGCTTTAAATGTTTTGTTCTTTTGCCAATATTCCCGCCAATGTTGCTCTATCTTTCCGAAATCGTAATTCTTTCCCATAGCCATAGTTAGTAACGACACAAAGTTGCAAAGTTACGATAAGTTGTGCTAAAAACAAAGTATGCACGTGGAAATAATCAAACCCCAAAGTACTGTTTCCGCAATCCATGATTTTTTTGCATAATGAAAATATTTTCCGGTTAAGAATGCTGTCACAACAGGCAATACAATATGTGCCGCACTTTGGTTGTAAAACAAAACAGCAAACAATGAAAAATATATAAATGCAACCAAAAAGAGTGCCGTTTTTTTTCGGTAAACAATATCTCCGCGCAAGTTTTTAATCTGACCGATAAAAGCAATAATACCAATGGCAAACTCTATTATCGGCAAAATAAATGCATTATCCCATTCGGAAAATGCGAATACTGACATATTGAAAAATTTATCAAAAGCGGCACCAACCGACAGTAAGTCATCAACTAAAAAATAGAAACTGAAATAAATCAGATAAGGCAGAAATATCGCCATTAAAGAGATAATCCAACTACGATAATTATTGTCACTGTAAACAAGAAGTGTAATCCAGATAAACGGTAGCGCGAAAATAAAAACAGGGTCAAAAACAGAAATGCAGGAAAATAAAAATGCACCGTTAAAAAGCGAAACATATCCGCTTATTTTATCAAAAGAGCGCAATAAATAAAAAAATGCAATTATCGCAACAAACATTTTTAAAGCAAGTTGCAATGCAGATTTTGTATCTCCGAAAAACGGGTCGGAAAAATAAAGAATTATAAGGAATAATCCCGAAATGATAAAATTTTTAGATAATGCCTGATTTCTGACAATTATTGTCAGAAAGATTGAGCATAACAGAATTATTCCCGCCACTGCAGCATGCTCAAACACAAATGACGAATTACAAAAGAACCATTCTTTGAGCGATAAAAGAAAACAGAAAACCACAAGCACAACATATCCCCAAATCGGATTACTTTTAGTAAGTTTTATCAACACGTTATTTTTATATTAAGTTAATTTTTGTAAATTTACAAAAAATTAAAAAATCACAAATGTATAAACGTTTAACTTTAATTTTGCCGGCGGCATTTTTTACATTGATGTTTTCGGCAATTTACGCACAGGAAGAGTCAGAGAATATTCGGAGTGAATTTCAAAAAGAAAACAGTTTTGCTTTGAGTGCAATTGACGAATCAACATCGGACGAAGATGCCGATATTGCGGGACAGAATTTCAGTACTCTCGCAACTTTTTCAAACGACCCGTATCTTTCGGAAATCGGTTATCAACTGTCAGGATTCAGGTTCAGCCCGCGCGGTATTAAAAACATATATGCGCAAACATTTCTTAACGGTATTGAGTTTAACAGTTTGATGCGCGGTAATTTCAACTATTCAATGATAGGCGGAATGAACGATGTTACACGTAATGCTACAACACAGGACTTTCTTCAGGCATCTCTTTTCGGTTTCGGAGATTTGGGCGGTGCGCAAAATTACGATATGCGTGCAGGCAGTTATGCAAGAGGGACGAAAGTTACTTTAACTTATACAAACCGCAATTATAAGGAACGTTTAATGGTGTCGCATAATACAGGGCTTAACCGTAAAGGTTGGGCTTTTTCTGCTTTATTGGGAGGCAGGTATGCCTACGAAGGCAGTGTAGCAGGCACGTTTTATCATAACCTCGCGTATTTTTTCGGAGTAGAAAAACAGTGGGCTAACGGCAAACACAGTTTATCGTTAACAACATTCGGTTCGCCTGTTCAAAGAGCGCAACAGGCGGCGTCTCTTCAAGAAGCATACGACTTAATGAATGAACATAATTCATTTTGGACCGGAGACGGTCGCGTCAATTCCGATAATTTAAGCAATATACAGGATTTACTTGGTGATGATATTTACAACTCATACTGGGGATATATGCCCGACGGTAAGACAAAACGCAATCAGCGCGTGGTAACAAGTTTTGACCCGACGGTGTTACTCTCTCATGTTTGGAAAATAAAGCGCGACGCTAAACTTACTACAGGCTTTGGTATCCATTACAACCGCTACGGTTCAACAACGCTTGACTGGTATAAAAACGCTTCCGACCCGCGCCCCGACTACTACCGCTATTTACCGTCATATACCGCCGGCTGGGGCGATGTGAATTACTCCCGTGACGGCTATGAATGGGCAAAAAATCACAGTCAGATTGACTGGACAGGCATATACGCTGCAAATGCCCAAAACAATATTTACGGTGAAACGGCTTCTGCCATGTATCTTATAGGGGAACGCCGCAATGACGCCTTTGAAATGTCATTTAATTCCACATTAGATATGAAGTTTAACGAGGAGATTACTTTTGTCGCGGGTGTTAATGCACGCCGTACAACTGCAAAAACTTTCTATGTTGTTGCAGACTTGCTCGGTGCCGAATATCATCTTGATGTGGACAAGTACGGTGAAAGAGATTTTCCGGGCAATCCCGACGTAAAGCAAAATGATTTGAATAATCCCGACAGAAAAGTTATTGAGGGCGATATTTTCGGTTATAATTATAACACTGATATTACCGCCGGAAGCGCATTTGCTCAAATGCATCACAACTATAAGTTTTTGGAATTTTTCTACGCTGCAAAAGTATCTGTCAATTCATTTTTCAGAGACGGCAAGATGCGGAACGGACGTAATCCGACTAATTCTTACGGAAAAGGCGAAGTACATACTTTTGTCGATCCCGCTGTAAAGGCTGGGGTCGTTTACAAGATAAACGGACGTAATCTGATTTCTTTAAACGGAATGTTTAAAACGCAGGCACCGCTTCCCTACAATGCCTATACTGCACCAAGAGTATCCGACGAAGTTGTTCCGAATTTAAAATCCGAAATAATAGGCGCAGCAGATCTTAATTACGTTTTTACGTTTCCAAAAGTTAACGGACGTATTTCGGGATATTACACGGAATATCTCAATAAATCTAACAAAATTTCGTACTATAACGATGCTTACGGAACATTCGTGCATCACAGCATTTCAAATGCAAATCAACGCAATTACGGTGTGGAAGCGGGTGTAAAGTATAGTGTATGGAAAGGATTATCGCTTTCGTTTGCGGGAAGTTGGAGCCAGTTCCTTTATACAAATACTCCCGACGGAACTATCCGCTACGAAAATAATAAGGCAGACGATGTTAGCGGAAAAGTTGCGATAGAAGGTTTTCATGTTGGCGGTTCGCCCGAAATGGTCGGAACTTTCGGTGTTTCGTATTTCTGGAAATACTGGTGGTTTGAAATCAATGTTAACGGCATAGCGAATAACTACCTTGATCCGTCTTATATTCAACGGTCTGTGAATGTACTGCCCAATGGAAACGTGGAAGATTTACAGGAAAAAGTATATAACGCCGCAATTACTTATTATAAAGACTTGCCTGTTGCACATGGCGGTGCCGGCGGTGATGAAGCAACGGCAGAGTATTTAGCGTATAAAGCAACGCAAGATTACACAAAACAGGTTAAATTGGACAATGCCGTTACAATGGATATTTCCGTAAGTAAGATGATTTATCTTAAAGGAGGAAAGTCGTTAAATATAAATTTAAACATTACAAACGTTTTAAATAACAGAAAAGTCAGGACAGGAGGCTACGAACAGGGACGTATTCCCTATTACAGAGATGAATTTGATATTGCAAATATCAACAAGTTTCCTGCAAAATATTACTATATGCAGGGAATTAACGTATTTTTAAATATTGGTTTCAGATTTTAATAATGGTTAATCAAAACATAATAAAAGTATTGCAGGATTATTTTCCATCTACGCCGGTAGAAAAAGCATGGCTGTTTGGTTCTTACGCAAGAGGA
Organism: Bacteroidales bacterium; assembly: GCA_031257915.1. GTDB lineage: Bacteria > Bacteroidota > Bacteroidia > Bacteroidales > P3 > JAIRNR01. Next base: position 115,941 of record JAIRNR010000033.1, on the reverse strand, counting down.
GAGGAAACGGCGGATAGTGATATAGATATACTTTATTATGTTGATAGAACGAAGGTAAAAAAGTTTTCATTACTTGATTATGCTCAAATTATCGTTGATTTGGAAAAAAGATTGTATAAAAAAGTTGATTTTGTAACGGATGGGTATTTGATACCGCGTGCCGGGAAAACAGCAAATAAAGATAAAATTCTTATATATGAGAAATGCGAGTCATAATAGAGCACGCTTGGAACATATATTAGATGGCAGACAATAATTAAATTTAGACATATTATGGTTCACAGCTATTATAAAATTGAGAAAGAACTTATTTGGGATATAATTCAAAATGATTTGCAATTGTTGAAAGAGAAAATACAAATATTATACAATAATGAACCCGAACCTGAAATTTAATATTATGAAGAAAATATTTTTTTTAATAGTAATTACGGCCGTTTTTATTTCGTGCGATAAACGCGAATATAAAGTGCCGGCTGTAGATGCTCCGATGTATGTTGCGACAAGCGAGCGTATGACTATTTCCGAACTTAAAACGTATGCGGAGCCGAAAATTTTCGGCAGAAATCCAACGGAAGCAAACAATAATTTCGGTTATCTGCAAAATCCGGACAGTACAAATGTGTATGACGAAAACGATAACAGAAAAATTGTTTCTTTTTCCGATGTCGGACTTGTAAACAAGCATATAAAGGGTGTTGTTGTAGGCGATGATGAAAGCGGCAATATTTATAAACAGCTGTATTTGCAAGACGAAACAGGTGCAATTTTACTGACTGTTAACTTAACGGGACTTTTTGCAACGTACAGAGTCGGGCAGGAAGTAATCGTAGAACTTGATAATTTGTGCATTGGTAAGTACTATGGTGCATATCAAATCGGATGCCCGATACTGTCAAAATCAATATCGTCAAGTGGTGCCACAAACTATGGAATGAGCCGTATGACACCGTATTATTTTTATAACTGCGTTCACGCAAATGGTGAACCTGATGTGAACAAGGCAAATGATCTTCTTGAAGTTCTTACCGCAATACCGGCAAGTACTGAGTCGGTTCGTAATACTTTGGTGCGTTTTAAGAATGTAACATTTCCAAATGGCGGGACAAATGTTTTTGCGCCGCTTGGAGCAGATGGTAAGCCCGCAACAAATTCGGTGAAAATGCAAGTGGGTACAAAAACGATAGATGTGCGCACTTCAGGTTATTCTAATTTTGCAGGCGACACCATTCCCACCGGAAGTTGTACTGTTACTGCAATTTTAAGTCAATATTTTGATAATTTACAAATAACATTGAGAACGCGTAAAGATATTGTTAAAAATTAAACGAAAATCAAACTATAATAAAAAATAGAAAATTATGAAAACATTAAAATCCGTTTTTGCCATTGCCTCTATCGGAATGGCTGTACTTTTTTCGGGCTGTCAGAAAAAAGTTGACCTTGTTTCTTTTAGCGTATCGCCAAGTTCCGTCACTCTTACCGAAGCGGGACAAATAGCAGACGTAACCGTAACGCCTCTGCCGTCAGACGCCACTGTTGATTTCAGTTGGAGTTCGGATAAGACAGATATTGCGAAAGTTGAAAAAACAGGCGATTTAACTGCAAAAATTACTGCTGTTGCAAACGGAACTGCAGTAATTACAGTGGTTTCGGGTGCCAAGATTAAAACTGTTTCCGTTACGGTTAATATTGGCGGCGATCCTGAGCCACCGGATCCGACAGACGGTGACGGTACTCAGACAAACCCATATACAGTTGCACAAGTAATTGCAAAATTTGCTGCAGGTGCATCACAGGAAAACGATGCTTGGGTAAATGGTTATATTGTTGGTGGTGTTGCGACAACTTTAGCAAGTGGCAACGCTATCACCGTTGCAAGTGACGTAGTTTTCGGAGCAACAGGCGTGCGTCCTGCTGCTGTAGTTATTGCAGACAGTCCAAATGAAAAAGACTGGCAAAAAGTTGTAGTTGTAAAACTTACACCCGAATCAGGTGGTACTGCACTTGCCGGTTTTCAAGATGCAATTAATCTGAACAATCGTCCTTGCAATATCGGCAAGACGTTGAAAGTTAAAGGCAATTTGTGGCGTTATTTTGCACAGCCCGCAGTTCGTGAAGTTTCTGCTTTTGAAAGCAATTCGGAACCCTGCCCGGCTGCTGCAGGACTTTTAAGCGAAACATTGCTTACTCAGGCGAGTTTCGATAAATTTACTGCCGTAAGCACATCAGGCGCACAAGTTTGGACATTCAGTTCCTCTTATGGTGCGGTTATGTCCGGTTATGCAGATAACACATCATACGCAAATGAAGACTGGTTTATTTCACCTGTTGTTGATTTAAGCAGCGTTGCAAATGCTACTTTATCATTTGAACATGCAAGAGGACCTGCCGGCTCCATTAACGTAGGTGTTTCCGAAAATTGGTATCAGGTATTTGTTACCGGCAATTATACAGGCGATGTTGCTACAACCACATGGACAGAACTCACAGGTATCACTCATGGTACCACTGCTTGGGCTTATGTAAATTCGGGCAGTCTCACAATTCCCGCAGCTGCAAAAACAGCAACAACGCGCTTTGCTTTCAAATACCGCAGTGCCGACGGCTCATCTGCAACATGGGAAGTTAAAAATGTCGTTCTTGCAGGCGAATAATATTTAAAATAATTAAATATTCCGAAAAGTATATATTAAGAAGCCCCGCGCTTAAATAACGCGGGGCTTTTTATTAACGAGTTGTAAAAAATTCGTAAAAAATTCTTAAACTTGTTAAATTTTTCCAAAGACATAAAAAACACAAAAAACTAACATGCAAAAACCTGTACCCAAAGTAATAATTATTTAAAATATCTGAACTCGGATATGGGTAAGAACTTTGCTGTGAGTTGCACATGACCTTAATTAAAAATATATAATTATATGAAGAAAACAACATCATTTCTGTTTCTGTTTATTTTGTGGATTGGACTGTTTGCGCAGTCCGATAAGCAGGTCAAAGTTTATCCGATAGGATTTTACAATTTGGAAAATCTCTATCATCCGTTAAGCACCGATTCTTTGCGCGACAAAGAGTTTTCGCCAAAAGGTTCTAACGCCTGGACAATGGATAAGTATGGCAAAAAATTGGCAAATATGGCATTTGTTCTTAACGAAATGGCAAAAGACTTTGGCGGACTTGTTGCAGTGGGAGTATCGGAAGTTGGGAACAGAACCGTTTTGGAAGATTTGGTTGCAACCGAGCCGCTTAAAAATAGAAATTGGAGTATTATCCATTATGAATCTCCCGACTGGCGGGGTATTGATGTTGGCTTGCTTTACGACGCTTCGCGGTTTGAATATCTTTCAAGTACAACTTATCCGTTTCCATATAAAGAGGGCTGGACGAAAAAAGTTACCGATTCCGGTTTTAGAACGAGAGATGCCCTGCTTGTTAATGGATTGATTAGCGGCGAAAGAGTGTCTATAATCGTTAATCACTGGCCGTCACGGCGCGGGGATAAGAGTGTAGTTTCACGCGAACTTGCTGCCTCTGTAGTAAAGCATATCTACGATTCGCTAATGAATGCCGATAAATCAACTCACGTTATTATAATGGGCGACCTTAATGACGATCCGACTGACCCAAGTTGCGCAATCATTCTTAACGCAAAAGAAAAACAAAGTGAAGTTGCAGACGGCGGACTGTTTAATGCGATGTGGGAAAAATATACAAAAGGTATTGGCTCACTTTGCTATCAAGGTAAATGGAATTTGTTTGACCAGATTATTATATCGCAAAATTTTCTTGGTAAAGATTATTCGTCGCTTAAATTTTATAAAGCAGAAGTTTTTAATAAGGACTTCCTTATACAGAAAACAGGCAAATACAAAGGTTATCCGTTTCGTACTTTCAGTGGAGGACATTTCCAGAATGGCTTCTCCGACCACTTTCCGACGCTTATTTATTTGGTTAAGGAATAAAGGGCGTAAAAATGCCCACCATGACAGCTGAGTTCACATTACGGCAACAGGCACGTGCTATTCTGAAAAAATACTGGGGATATGATGATTTTCGTCCGCTGCAGGAAGATATTGTCGTAAATACCGCAAGCGGTAAAGATGCACTTGCTTTACTGCCTACCGGAGGCGGAAAATCAATCTGTTTTCAGGTTCCTGCTTTAATGTGTCATGGATTATGTCTTGTAGTATCGCCCCTTATCGCGCTAATGAAAGACCAGATAGAGAATTTGCAGCGGCATGGTTTGCAGGCGGAAGCACTTTATTCGGGGCTTTCTACAAACGAACAGAACAATATTCTGGACAGGGCGGCAGACGGATCACTTAAATTTCTTTATGTTTCACCTGAACGTTTGCGCAGCAAAGATTTTTTAACGCGCCTTATGCGAATAAAAGTGGGACTTCTTGCTATAGATGAGGCACACTGCGTATCTCAATGGGGCTATGATTTTCGCCCGCCGTATTTGCAGATAGCCGAAATACGTCCTTTAATCGGTAAAGATGTGCCGTTACTCGCTTTAACTGCCACTGCTACGCCCACAGTTGTAAAAGACATCATAGAGCGGTTGCAAATAAAACCCGCTACGGTTTTTCGGAAAAGTTTTGAGCGAAGCAACCTGACTTATTACGTTATTCACGATGAAGATAAGCAGGGACGGCTGCTGCGCGTGGTACGCAAAGTAAAGGGCTGCGGCATAGTATATGTCCGCAACCGCCGCCGCACTGAGGAAACAGCAGCGTTTTTAAAACAGAACGGATTTTTTGCCGAAGCATATCACGCCGGATTAGCTGCCTCTACACGCAGTAGCCGTCAAACTTCATGGCTTGAAAACAAAATACAAATTATAGTAGCAACAAATGCGTTCGGAATGGGTATTGATAAGCCGGATGTGCGCTTTGTTGTTCATATAGATTTGCCCGACACACTTGAAGCATATTTTCAGGAAGCAGGCAGGGCTGGTCGAGACGGCAAACGCTCTTTTGCACTCTTGATTTATCATCCGTCCGACAAACGAAATCTTGAAGAAAAATTTTCAATATCGTACCCATCACAGGAATTTTTGTACAACGTCTATAACGCACTCTGCAACTATTATCAAATACCTGTCGGTAGCGGCGAAAACGCCGTAAAACAATTTTCTTTACAAGAGTTCTGCGCTTCATATCGTTTTCGTGCGCCCGAAGCAATAAGCGCACTTGGTTTTCTCGCACGCAGCGGCTTTATTCTAATGTCTGAAAATATTCGCTCGCGCTCTAAAATCAGCATTCCTGTTTCGCATGAAGCATTATACCGCTTTTCAATAGACATTCCGCGTTACGGAAATGTAATACAAACAATTTTACGTCTTTACGGCGGCAAAGTTTTTTCATGGTATGCCGATATTTCCGAAAGCGATATTGCAGCAAAAAGCGGACTTCCGAAAGACGCAGTTATCGAACATCTTAAATTCCTGCAAAAGCGCAATATTATAAATTATGAGCAGATAGAAAAAGGTGCGACAGTAACGTTTACACAACCTCGCGTAGAAATAGAAAAGGATTTACTGTTGCCGAAACTGTTGCGTCAGCAAACAAAAAATGCATTAAATAAATTACAGCAAAGTATTGACTATGCCGCAAGCGAACATCTGTGCCGTTCAATACAGTTACTGCGTTATTTCGGCGAAGAAAATGCCGGCAAATGCGGTGTATGCGACGTATGTCTTGCCATGCAGGAAAGTGTTTTAACAGATAAGGAGTACAAAGAAATGTTGAGGGATGTATTGCCGGAAATAAAGGAAAAAGGTATAAATATTCGCGAAACTGCCGATACATTTTTGCAATATTCGGAAAAGAAAATAATCCTGTTTTGGCGGCGTGCTTTGGATGAAAAATTGATATAAAGCCAACATCATGAAAGAATTATCAAAAATTATTGATGAGAAATTAAGCGAGCTGAATTTTGCGGCGAACAAGCCGCACGAACTTTACGCTCCTGCCGATTATGTGCTGTCGCTTGGCGGCAAACACATACGTCCGCTGTTCACGCTTTTAGCATGTAAACTTTTTGAGCGTGATACGAAAGATAACGGCGAAAATACCGCTCTGCCGCAAGCATTGGGTGTTGAAATTTTTCACAACTTCACTCTTCTGCACGATGACGTAATGGACAACGCCTCCGTAAGACGCGGCAAGCCGACAGTTCACATAAAATGGAATACCGGCACTGCAATACTTTCGGGCGATGCGATGCTCGTTTTAGCGTATATGCAGATAACAAATGCACCCGCCGAAAAACTTCCCACATTGCTAAAATCCTTCAATTATACGGCACTCGGAGTATGCGAGGGACAGCAATACGATATGAACTTTGAAACCAAAACAGAAGTAACGTTAAGCGAATATATGGAGATGATACGCCTGAAAACAGCAGTGCTGATTGCGGGCGCACTTGATTTGGGCGCAATAATGGGTGGTGCAACGGAAAATGAACGTGCCGTATTGCGTGAGTACGGAACAAATATCGGACTTGCATTTCAACTGCAAGACGACTTGCTTGATTTGTATGCAGATGAAAAGACATTTGGAAAAAAAATCGGCAGCGACATAACGGAGAAGAAAAAAACATATCTTTACATAAAAGCACTGGAACTGCTGCAAGAGCAAAATTGCACACAAGAACGCGCCTTGCTGATAAATGCCCTTCAACAATCCGACGTAAGCACGATAAAAACTCTTTACGGGAAAATAAATGTAAAAACCTGTTGCCAAAAAGAGATAGAGAACTATTACGGAACCGCTCTTGCTGCCTTATCGGAGTTACCGAATAACAACGCAAAGAAAGAAATAGAAACCCTGACGGAAACTTTGCTCAACCGCAATCGTTAGTACGCGTCACTTCCGTTGCCCTGAACCCACAGTTACGTTTTTATCAACGTTTCGTTTGAACAGAGCGGGCAATTACTGCTTGCAGGCATTGCCGCTATATAGAAACTGCGTAGAAACGTCAATTGAAAATTAACGTTTCGTTTAAGCAGAGCGGGCAATGAAGTTAATAAATGTGCGTATATTTGCAATCACGAAATATTTACAATCTTATGAACATTCGTTATTTAATGGTCATACTGTCCGCAGCAGGATTGCTTGCGGGCTGCAAATCGACAAATAAGAGAGATAATTCTCCGGCAGTTCCTGTAAAGGTGATTACTGTTACAGCAGGACCGTATTCGCAGAACATGGCGTATTCTGCCATTATTCAGGGAACATCAGATGTTGAAATTCGCCCAAAAGTTCAGAGCTATATAGAAGCAGAATATGTTAATGAGGGCGATTTTGTGCATAAAGGACAACTTCTGTTCCTGCTTGATACTGTACAGTACAAGGCTGCCGTCAGAGTTGCCGAAGCAAATGTGAAGGCGGCGGAAGCCGGTGTTGAAGCAGCAGAACTTACGCTTCAAACGAAAAAAAATCTTTATAAGAAAAATATTACCAGCGAATACGAATATCTCACCGCTGAAATAGAATTACGCACAAAAAAAGCAACTCTTTCGCAAGCGGAAGCAGAACTTACAAACGCTTCCCGTAATCTTTCATATACATACGTTACAAGTCCTATGGCAGGCATAGTTGGGGTTATTACTCACACTCCCGGAAATCTTATAGGACCTTCTATGACCGATGCTTTAACGGTTATATCGGATATAACAGTTATGAGGGTGTATTTTTCACTTTCGGAAAGACAACTTTTGTCGCTTGTGCGGCACGACGGTTCTATTGCAAATATTATAAAAAATATGCCCGCTGTTTCACTTCGTCTTTCCGACGGCTGTATTTACAAAGAAAAGGGCAAAGTAGTCGCCATTAGCGGTGTTGTGGACAAAAAAACAGGAGCGGTACGCGCACGTGCCGATTTTCGTAATCCAAGTCATATTCTAAAAAGCGGCTTTACGGGTAATGTTCTGATTCCGGCGTATTTTGATTCGGCGATTGTTATTCCGCAGAAAGCGACGTTTGAGATTCAAGACAGAAAATTTGTTTATACAGTTACCGACAGCAGTACGGTCGTGTCCCGTCCTATTACGGTTAATCCAATGGAAGACGGCGATGTTTATGTTGTAATGGACGGACTTAAAGTGGGTGAAAAAATCGTTGCCGAGGGTGCGGAATTTTTAAAAGAAAGACAAAAGATTATTGTTACAGAATAACTTTAAGCACCACATCCCCAACTGTCTTTAACGATTTCTTATCCACATTTGAAAGATTATCTTCCGTTGTATGCCAATGTTTAAAGAAACCGCTGTTGCTGCTACCGTCAAGAGAAATTATATCTATAGTCGGAATACCCGTTATTTGATTTATAAAAAGGTGATCATCAATTAGCGGGGTTGATTTTTCGTAAACAAATGCCGAGCCGTAACCGAGTGCCGACGCAGTTTTCCAAACATTATTAAGTACATCAGGCGCGTAATAAACAGAAGTCCCTTCCTGTTTAAAACGCGGATTTTTTACTCCAACCATATCGAGCAAAATACCGTAAGAAGCACGATAATTCTGTATATGCGGATTTTCAGACCAGTATTGCGAGCCGAGACACCATGTTTTTTCATCTCCATAATTTGCCGTCTCAAAACGCGGTTTTCCGCAATCTTCCAAATCAAAAAGCACAATATCTATACCTGTTTGCGTATTGCAGGCTGATAATACCCGCGCAATTTCAAGCAATACTCCCACTCCCGATGCACCGTCATTTGCTCCGTCAATAGAAGTGCGGTAATTCTCTGTCAATGGGTCGTTATCGGCGTAGGGGCGGGAATCCCAGTGAGCGCAAAGAAGCACACGTTGCGCCGCAGAAAGATTAAAAGAAGCAATTATGTTTATTCCATGCACGGTAGCACCATCCCAGCGGCGTGCGGAAAATTCCTGCAATACTGTTTTGTGTGCGTACTTTGCAAGAGTTTTTTCAAGATAAGAGGCACATTCTTTATGCGCTTTACTGCCCGATACGCGTGGACCAAAAGCAACCTGCCGAGCGACGAAAGAAAATGCGCTGTCGGCGTTAAAAGCGATATGTCCCTCACTACGGCTGTTACTGTTTGCCTCATCTGCAATATCTCCCCCACTGACGCCTCGTCCTCCGCAAGCCACACAAAGGGCAAGCAGCAAGTATATAAAATATGTTCGTTGCATATAATTCAAATTTACGATATTTATCGCAAAATAATTAAAAGACAGCAGGGCAATAATGTACTGTTTAGTATTTTAAGTTATTTACACGCGCAGATACAATAGTTTTAGAATTTAAACGTTAATAATTTTGATATTATTTTTTGCTTAATATTTCCAGTGCTTTTTCCATTTCTTTATCAATACCACTTGCGTATTCCTCTAACGTGTATGTTACCTCAATATCAGGTTTAATGTAATCAAAAGGCTTCATAGAATAGGGAAACAGGCAACGTCTTGTGCATATTCTTGCATAGCCGTCTTGAGGCAATTCTACTACTAAAGGCGAGCCGGTAGAACCAAAAGTTGGGCGACCAATTATGGTTGGGCGTTTTTCCCATTCATAAAGCATTATTAAAAAATCTTCCGCTGCAGAAGCAGTATGTTCTGAAACAAGAATAACAACTGGTATTTCATAGCGATTGATATTGCTATCTACTTCTATCCATTCCGCACTGTCAGTTTGATACGCTTTCATTAAATAAAAATCTTCATACTCTTTTAACCAATTTCCATTCGCTTTGCCTGCACCGTTATTTATACGTGTTTGAGCTGCAAGAGATAAGAACTTTTGCTGCTTGCATAAACGTTTTAATATAGGATAGGACATGTCTGTCGCTCCACCACCGTTATTACGAATATCAATAATAAGTTTCTTTGCAGTACTTGCTGTTTCTAATAATGAGTCCAACAATACAGGATATGATTCGTCAAATGGACTAAAAGTGTTTATTGTTAAAACGGCAATACTGTCTTTAAGCCATGATAAACTCATAGGTGTCCATCTCTCATTTGTGTCTATTGGACGAACTGTTATGTATCTATATTTTATATGTTCATATTCAGATGTAATTACACTATTACTAACCAAATCATAAGTGACATTTTTTTTGTCCCAAGTTTGAACTGTTAGCGATAGAGTATCGGGGAATATTTTAGAGTATTTAAGTAAATATGTGATCCTATTCTCTACAGCGTATGGGGTTTTAAGATTAATATAGGGCAGTACTTTCTCCTCTATATACTGCATATAAGGCATCGAATTTATCTTTAATACTTTCGATTTTAAAGGAACAAATCTCTCGTTATCAAATGTAGCCGTAACAAATAATTCTTTCCCAAAAAAGTTGAATTTCACAGGGTAAACCCCTAGATATGATACATAATCGCCAACAGCCCGCGTGTGTCCGTCCTTTAGTGTTGCAGTAAAGCGTTCTAATATATCATAATATTCAATATCATTTTTTGTATTTAAAACTATCGAAATATAAGCATTATATAAACTATCAAAATCAAAATTTAATTCGTCATAAAAAGCAAAATTATATTTTATCTCACCCCATATTAAGCTTAGAAAATAAATTTTTTCGCTGTTGGGAATTTTATTCGGAAGTTCTTTTGTAAAATGTATAATTATGTTTACCGGATTTTCTAATCCCTCTATTAACAACTTAAAACTAAAGTCCGTATAGTCGTCAAAACTGCATACTAAACTATCTATATCAGTATAAAAAGTTATCTGCGTCTGTTTTTTGAGAGGCGAATAGATAGGATATGTGAAACTCTCACCAGCGTCAAAGCCTGAAATGTTTTGTTTACATCTCCCTGCCGCTCCATTTGGAGAAATGCAAAGACTATTTTCTTTTGCATTTAATACAGGAACACCATTTTTTACGGTTAATACTTTGGCATGTGAACTAATACAAAGTAATGACGTTAGCGTGACTGTCAGAAATGTCTTTATGGTTTTCATATTGAATTGATTTAGGATTAAATAAAATCTGCAAATGTGTTATTTTTATATGCACACCATTTTCCTTATCTTTCGTAAATATATGTAAAATTATTTAAAAAAAACAACCGCCGTATAAATTGCTTTGCCTGAGGCTTAATGATTTGGTTTTGCACATTTGTTATACTTACGTTTGACTGCTTGTGCTTTGCCGTAGAGGACTGCCGAACGATGAGTAGCGGGGGCGGAAAGTAACGGCAGGTTTGCAGACAGTACGACTGTGGGTGCGTTAGGGATTGCAGCGGAAATCATTTTTTGCTTTCTGTCTTTTATATCAAGTTTTGTTTGTTGTTACCTTATGCCGCTGTTTTAAGGTTGTAAGCAAAAAATATTGCAGCGGAAAGCCCGACCCTTTGATGCATGTTCCTTGCATCAAAGGGGAACGCCCAAAAATATTCTTACTATCCGCACTAATAACTGTGAAGTCCGCCGAGAAACAGACTTACTCCGAAGTACGTCATCAGTAAAGACAGAAATGCGAACACGAGATAACTGTGTAAAAGGACTTTGTTCTGAAAAATTTTAATATCTCTGTCAAACAGAGGGAACAGATATACTATTCCTGTAACTAATGCCCATACTTCTTTCGGATCCCACCCCCAGTATCTGCCCCAACTTTGATTTGCCCATACAGAACCGCATATTATTCCCAGAAACATCAACACTACTGCTATTTCAAGCAATTTATACACCATATTATGGGCATCTCCATTTTTTATTATCAGGTATATAACGGAAATAATGGTGATTAACGCACATAAAGCATACGATAACATCATTATAGAGACATGAATGGAAAGCCATATTGAATTAAGCACAGGCATTAGCGGAGTGAGTTGCGGATGCATGGAATTTATATTGCATACGAGTAAACACAATCCCGAAAGCATTTGTCCCGCAAAAAATAAAATATCTGCCTTTTTCCTGAAGATAAAAGTAATCAATAAAATTATCCACGACAGTATCAGCATTGTTTCATATCCGTTACTGAACGGTAAATGCCCCGAAATATATGCCCGCAAGATAATAAATGCCGTAAGTAAAGAGATTGTAATACAATATTGAACAATAATAATTACGTTAAGTAATTTTCTGATTTTGCAGGGTATTTTTTTTATAATAACAGTAATAAAAGTAAGCAGAGCAAATATCAAAATTACAGGGAACAAATTTTTGGGTATATTAAATTTGTTCAAATATATTTCGAGCATTATCTTCGTATCGGAAATACTCCCCTGCTCTGCCTTTAACGTTTGGAATATTCTGATTTTTGATATAATATTTTTTACCGCACTGTCTTCTTTTTTTTCTACTGCTTCATACAAAAGTTGCAGTACACCACGAATAAAAATACTGTCGCCGGAATTTATATTTTGCAAATTATCAACTGCAGAATACCATATATTTTTCTGCGGAAAAATTTCTAAGGAATAACCGTTTACTAATGCAAAAACGGTATTTATCTTCTCGTCAAGTTCCCTGTACGCTTTACTTGTATTTGCTATGCCCGAATATGTTAATTTACTTTCACCAAACGGCGTAAAAAAGTTACTGAATTTCGCATATTCTTTTATTCCAAACTCTTTACGAACTTCCTTACTTTTTATCTTTATCATCTCCTCATGCTGCCATACTTCCGGAAAAAAAAGCCATCCTGCAAAAATTTGTTCCGCCGTAAAATTTTTATAAGATGATTTTCCATACAGTTGCAGCACAAAGTCACGCGCGTAAGTGTTTAATGGAGATATTCTGCCTTGATAGAAACATGCTATACGTCCCAATTCATCAGCGTTTTCTTTGCTTATTGTCTTTTGTTCCAATAATTGTGAAGATGATTGCGAAGATGATTGTGCCGGCAGTTGAGCCGGTAATATTGAAGACAGCGGCAACAGGGCGATAAAACAATAGAATTTCTTCAATCTCTTTTTCAGAAAATAAAAGATTGCAGCAATAACAAAAAGTGCAAAACCGCAATAGACAAGCAGCGAGCCGATAAAATCATTATTTATTGTCAATATTGTTCCTAATGAATCACTGTCGTACGATGTCTGAAAGAAACGATAATTCTTATAGCGAAATGTGTTGTTCATTGATACATTTGCGAGAACGGTTTTTCCGTTTTCCAAAATTTCAAAATCGCTGATAAAATCGGCAGGAGTATTGGTACCGCTGTAATTTACAATCTCAAAATTTTTTAAAGTCAGTGTCAATGACTGTTCTTGCAAAGGGATGTCTTTACGCAAATGGACAACAGTATTTTCTGCTGTAAAAAATGATACGGTTGCACCGCAAAGAACAATTAAAACAGAGATAACGATAAGGTATCGCGGCAAAGAACGTCTGTATTTGATACAGTCAAACAGAAACAGTAAAACACATGCGCCGCACAGCGTACAGAACCATATTGAATGTTCAATATGCGCCAGTGCAAAAGTTTTATCATAAAATTTTTCTACAAAAGTTGCTACAACAAGCGAAACAGCAATTATTGCAAGAAAAATATATTTAATGTACTTCACTAAATTGCCTCTAAAAACTTAACAACTGCGCTGCGCTGCTCTTTTGTCAAATTCCGGAATCTGTTACGTGATTCCTTTGCTTCACCTCCATGCCAAAGAATTGCTTCTTCATACGTTCTTGCTCTCATATCGTGAAGATGGTCGCTGTAACCTGTGCATATATTTGAAAGTCCGCGCCCCCAAAGCGGAGTGGTGCGGCAATATTTTCTCAACCCGGGTTCATGCATATCCAAGTCGTGCCGTAAAAGGTCGGTATAGGGCCAAATTTTTTGATTTGCGAGAGAAGGCATATAAGGACTTTCCCCTGTTGTCCAGGTGGGTTTATGGCAAGCGGTACAACCCATCTGATAAAATATCTCTTTACCTTTCTGAACAGTGGGGTCGTCGAGATTACGAGCGGCAGGGACGGCAAGTCCTCTGTGCCAAACCATAAAGTCGTCAAAATCTTTCATAGTCATTTCCGACCGTAAATCTTTGCCCATAAGATAATTATACACACTGTCACGGCTCCAGCCCAAAGCATTTCTTACATCGGCATTATCTGCCATTGCATTTGCATACGCTTCGGTAATATAATGGTATGTTCTGTCGGGACGAGTTACGTTTGTAATATTCCAAAGGGCATTTGCACCGGGACCGTTTTGAAGCGTACTGCGCGTGCAACCGTAGGTGTAACGTCCGACTTTTTCCTTGCCGTATTCGTCTAATGCGTAAGGCAACTCGGGAAGACCCTTGCAGTAGGAACGCTTCTGCTGCGCTTCGTGTTCATCAATAATATCGCTCTGGCTTATTGCATCCAACAGACCTGTTCCGTAAATACCGATAGTGGACTCTATTGCCACATTGTACGATTCGGGGCGCAGTTCAGGCAGAATTGCTTCTCTGTCTATCGTTACAGCGGGATATATAAGTTGATATGTTTCACCGTCAGGATATGTATTGTTAAATTCGTCGGTATAATTGTGCCACTCTACATGGATTCCCGATTCATCAATGGGAGGCAAAAACGGGTATGCCGCCCTTGTTTGCGGCATACCTATAAATTGCGGACAAAGTTGTCCGTTATCATCATAAATAACCAAAAGATAACCGTTACCATAGTCGTCGGCATTGTATCTGTCCATACGTCTGCCATGTCCATAGCCCGGATGACAATCTTTACAGCTTGAGCGGATATAAACAGGTCCCAAGCCTGAAAAAGGGGTATTGTCACCTGTGATAAATCTACCTTCAAAAAGTTGTTCGCCTTTCAAAAACGCCGAGCCGTCAATACCCGAAACAGGCTGTTCATACGCTTTACTTGAATTGATAAAGACAGTTCCATTCCGTCCGCCTGTGTAGTAATCCTCACCTAATTCCGGGGTTTCATTTGTCCTGTTACAGGAAAACAACGTTAAAACAGCCAATAAGTAAAAAAAATTCTTTTTCATATTTTATTCTAATCCCAATTCTTTCTTAATTTTTTCTAAAGACTCAAGCAGTTCACTGCACGCGTCCATCGCCGCACTCGTACCTGCGTTATTATTTAAATTATTGCGAAATGGTCTTCCTATCGCTTCAATTTTTTCTTTTGCATTACCAATTCTCGTTTTTATTTCACTGTCGAGAGCGGAATTTTTTTCTGCAATCAGTTTGGATAACGAATGTTCTGCGATACTGCCGCCGCACATTCCGTAATAACTGTTTTCTATGCTGACAATATTATTTATAAAGTCGTCAATAGAGTTCCAGCTATACCATGATTCAACATCAAGAACATTTTTCGATTCTACAGGATCGGCAATTTTGGCATTTCCAACTTCGTCTGCAATTGCTTTACATCCCTCAATTATTTCTTCTATACCTTGCGAAGCACTTGAATACCGACTGCCGGGTTTTCCTGCATTTATCATTTCATTACCAAAGTTACTTGTAACAGATAATTCCGCGTCTTCTAATATAGTAATTTTTTCATTAGAAAGGGAAGATTCTCCTGCCCAACTGCCTTCAAGCAAAATACAATCCTGAGTTAAAACTTCAGTTATTGCTTTTAAACAGGCAAGTTCTGCTGCTGTAATATTTGCTGCTTCACGCGGATTTCCATCTCTGAAAAGAACGTACTCTATTGCATGGAATCCAAGTAAACTTACACCGAGATTATCGCGCACAAACGCGGCGTCCATCTCTAAAACATCATCTCTTCCAAGCACCTGGTCAAGTTGATTTTTATCAAGGGGCCATGAATCCAAATGCGGATCTAAACTGTGGTATTCCGCAGGTCCGTACAGAAATGCCTCACTTTGTTCCCAAAAAACACGTGCCTGCCGCCATTTCGCACATGCCGCATCTACAAGATTTTGGTCAATGGGGTATGTCATCTTTTTACATTCCGCAAGCAACTCCATTGCTGCGTCCGCCATTCCCTTATACGTCAGGATAACGGTGTTGTTGGTATAAGACGCCAGTATTTCACTGTATTCTTCGTCGTTATCACCGCCGGTTGGGGTTGGGGTTTTTTCACACGAAGTGAAAACAATTGAACCGCTTATAAGAAAAACGGTTAATGCCAAATTCAATCCGTATTGCTTCGGGCTCCGCCCATGCAATATCGTGAACATAAATTTTTTCATAATATTATAAGTTTTGATTGTTGATATTGTAAAATTCCAATTCCGAAAGCCGTACTTGCAGTCAAGAGTGTCGGATTTTTTATTCATTTGTTTTATATTAAAATTTAAATAATCCTGAGTACATTATACCGAGAGATATTGTGTTTTCCGTGTTATATACGGTTTCGGGAAACAGCCGCGACTGATATTCCAACTTTATTACAATATCTTTTATCGGATAATAGTTTATTCCTGCCGATGCGATAACTTTTTCAAAACGTTTGTCAGCCAATATGTTTTTCGTTGTCTTGAACATGGAATTCACATATCCGCAATGTCCGAAAACATAAAATTTCATATCTTTTTCCTGAAGTTTTTTGCTTAAACCAAAAAAGTCGTAACCCATATAAAAAGAACCGCTTAAAGCATCGGAAGCAACATTTGTGCGCGGGGACGGCGATGTTGTTTGCATATTTTTGTTTATGCGCGATATTTCACTCGCATCTGTTAAATGTCCATAGTCCATATTTCCCAAAAGCCAGAAATTATGTGCTTTGTATTCAAAGTCAAAAGTGCCGATAATTACAGCCCCCTTTAATCCCTTATAACGCTCTGATTTCAAACTGTTTGCGGCACTGTGTCCGTAATATCCGCTTAAACCGAGACGCAAACCTTTAACAGAATAATTGTCTATCCTGAATGCTCCCGCGTAAGCATTTGCCAATTTAAATTCGTATGGTGATGCGCTCGCGCCTTTAACCCAGTTGGCATCGCTGAACTGGTCGGCATTTAATCCTGCAATAAAAAGTACTTCGTAACGCCAATTATTTTTTTTACCCCAAAAACTTATGCCTGTTTCGTGCCATGTACTTGGCATAACAGTCGTTTCTTCTTCTTGACGAAGTACGGATAAATATTCCGTAGGCAGATGGTACGCATTAGTAAGTCCTATCGGAACAATAATATGTCCTAAACGAATATTTACGGCATCATTAAATGATTTTTCAAGCCAGAACTGCTCTAACGCTACCTCGCCGCCGCGCTCTATCTCACTTTCATATTCGCCGAATTCTTCTCCTTCTATCTCTATTGCCGATTCTGTGCCGCCATGCTCAAACTCAATTTCCGCTCCGAATTTCCAGCCTTTGGGAAATTCATAACCAAGCATGAAAACAACATGCGGTAAGTCAAACTGTCCGCGACTTTTAGCGTCTTTATAATTTTCGGGATAACTGTAACGTCTGAAGTCATCGCTGTAAAAAAAACGATGTGTGACCGCTTCACCATATCCGCCGATAACAAATTTTCCTGCTCGTTTTTTCTTTTTGGAAGTGTCTGCTATCGGCTGTTTTTCTTCAAGTGCTTCTATTCTTTTCAAAAGAAGTTGATACTCCTGTTCAGATATGCTTCTCGTTTGAGTTTGCGCCGAAAGAATATTCGCAACGTACAAAAAAAGTAATACTACAGATAATTTTTTCATAATCTCTCAACTTTTTAACTGTGCAAAGTTCCAATTTTTATTTTACTCACGCAATCCCTATTTATGGGGATTCATTCACTAATATCCGCTATCGTTCCGAATTTATTTTATTTGGTATTTGCTTTATGGGCGTATCTTATATTGCGTGTTTTTTCTTACCTTTGTTGTTCATGTATCATTTCGCTTAACACTATCAGGCACTGCCGAATTTGTTCAACATTGCCTGTGCGTAGAAAATATCAATTTAAAACTAATCAATAAATAGCTATGAACAGTAAAATTTTTATTCTCTTATTTTCTGTAATACTTTTTTCCGGTGGTATTCGACAAGCAGCCGCACAAAAAACCGCTGCAAAAACGAAATCGTTTCAACTCACAGTCAAAATGAAAAATTATCCCGATTCGTTAAACCATGTTTTGTTGCTCGGCAGATACTACGGCGGCAGTCAGTATATTGTGGACACGATAAAATACAATCCGAAAACAAAGGATTATACTGTTTATTCGGACACTCCAAAAGAGGGCGGACTTTATTTACTTATCACTGCCGACCGCAATTACGCCGAACTGATTATTGACAAAGATCAACAATATACTGTTGAAGCAACATATCCCGATATTCTTTCAAGCATAAAGTTTATCGGTTCGCCCGAAAATCAACTTTATCAGGATTTTGCTGCAGATGGTACTAATGACGTGAAAAAACTGCAAAAATTTAATGAGGAATATAAACGTCTTACGGACACAGCCGTTTCCAAAGAATACGATTCTGTCCGAATTGAAAAAATAAAAGCACAGGTTACGGAAGTATATAAAGAGATGGACGAGAAAAAAGACAAATTTGTAAAAGATCACCCCGAACATCTTATGTCTATCTTGTTTAAAGCACAAAAAGAAGTTGTTGTGCCTGCCGCGCCGGAGGAAGTTCCCGATTCTTTAAAACAGGAATGGCAATACGAATACTATAAAAATCATTACTTTGACAATTTTGATTTATGTGACGACAGAGTTGTCCGCACTCCCCTGTTTCATCAGCGTCTTGCCGATTTTTGCGACAAAGTTTTAAGAATGCAATTGCCCGATACCGTCAAAGTTGTCCTTGAACGTCTGATTGAACAAACACGCTGCGCTCCCGAACTTTTCAAATATGCAGTTTGGTACACTGTGGACAAATATCAACGCTCCGATATTATAGGACACGACGCAATATGGGTATATCTTGCAAAACGCTATTACCTTACAGGTGATGCTTTTTGGGCAAGTCAGGGAATTGTGGAAAATTTCAAAAAGAGAATTGAACGTGTTGAACCGCTTTTAATAGGGAATGTTCCGCCCGAATTTGCCTGCCCCGATACAACTATAGAAACGCCAAATGAACGTTGGGTTTCCGTCTTTTCATCAAAGAAAAAATATACGATTATAATTTTTTGGAGTGTTACCTGCGGACATTGCAAACGCGCATTACCCAAATGGCACGAACTTTATAAAGAAAAAGGACAGGAGTTGGGTATTGATGTTATTGCTATATGCAAGGACCATGACATACCTGCATGGAAAAAATTTATTAAGGATAATAATTTGGAAGACTGGACTAACCTTAACGGCAAGACGGCAACAATTGATTACAATGACAAATGGGATGTTCAGACTACTCCTGTTGTTTATATTCTTGACAAGCAGCACCGCATTGTAACAAAGCGGATTGACCCCGATGTTGCGGAGCCGATTATTCGTTACTGGGAACGGACGCATTTTGGTGGTGAGTAATATATTTAAGACCAATACTTAATATAAAACGGACAAATATACCGACCTTAAAAAACTAAAATAATGATATAAAAGGGATATATATCATAAAAAGATTTCAGCATTTCAAATTTGGAAATCGCCCATATTTAAAAAAGATTTATCTTTGCTAAAAATAAAATAGGATAATTATGCTTAATTCACTACACATAAATAATTATCGCAATTTACAGGATTTGACGGTAAACTCTTTAAGCAGAGTAAACCTCATTACCGGTAAGAATAATACAGGAAAATCAACTATCCTTGAAGCAATTGCCATATATGCAACAAAAGGGGATTTAGGTTTGATCTATCAATTACTGGAAGAAAGAGGAGAAAACTACAAATCAAAGGAGTTAAGCAAAAACCCAACAGACATAAATATAAAAATTTTTTCATCCCTGTTTACAAATAGAAATGTGGGATTTGATACGGTAGATGCTATACTTATAGGAAATACTGAAAATATTTTGCCTGAGGGAAATATATCTTTAAGATTTATAAGGTACATTGATAAGACTGAAACTGATTCTGATGGAAATATGATAAGAAGAAGAACCGTTATACAAAATAATTCAGAAAAGCAATCGGAACATTATAATGTTGGATTTGAGATAAAAACAGGCAATATTCCCTATATTTTACCACTTGATGAAGATAGACCATACAGGTACTATTCCAAAAGAACCGGCAGCAATAGTAATCTCCAATTTATCAGGACTAGAAATATTGATAGAGGTATTAATGGAAATTTATTCGATAACATAACGCTTACAGAAAAAGAGAAATATGTAATTGAGGCACTAAAAATAATAGAACCGTTAACGGAAAGGATTGCTTTTGTGGAAGAAATTCCAAACGAAAGAATCGCTGTTATAAAACTGTCCAATTCACAACGAATACTGCCGCTACGAAGTATGGGCGACGGAATTAATCGTATATTAACTATTATTCTTGCATTAGTCAATGCCGATAATGATTTCTTACTTGTCGATGAATTTGAAAACGGGTTACACTATACCGTGCAGGAGCAATTATGGAATATTATTTTTAAACTGGCTCATAGATTAAATACTCAGGTATTTGTGACAACACATAGCGATGACTGTATCAGAGGTTTTGAAAAGGCTTTGAACTGTCCGGATAATTTTCTTGAAGGACAATTGATACGCCTTGATAATGAGAATGGCAAGATTAAACAGGTAGAATTTAATGCAAAAGAATTATCAATAGCGAATGACCAAAATATTGAAATAAGGTAATGAGAGTAGCAGAAAAATTCGATCGGAAACTTTTGGTAGAAGGAAATGATGACCAACATGTTATTTGGGCATTATGTAAAAGATTTGATCTTGCGGAAACATTTGATATTATTGACTGCGGAGGTATAGATAAGCTTTATGAAGCCGTTCCGGTCCGATTCAAGCAATCCGGACTTCAAGCTATTGGGATTATCGTTGATGCGGACATTGAAATCAATAGCAGGTGGACAAGTGTAAAAGAATTGCTTTCTAAACAGGGTTTTACTGTCCCAAATGATTTACCTCCGACCGGACTTATATTATCAAAAGATACCAACATTAAAGTGGGCGTTTGGCTTATGCCTGATAACAACCTCAAGGGGACATTAGAAGATTTCGTTTCCTTCTTAATTCCACCTGACGATAAACTGCTACCGATTGTTAATAATACGCTCACAGAAATTGAATCCCAAAAACTTAACAAATATTCGCTAACTCACAAATCAAAAGCAAAAATTCACACATGGCTTGCATGGCAAGATGATCCCGGTATTCCTATGGGTTTAAGCATTACAAAAAAATATCTGACAACTGATGAAAAGATTTGTTTGCGTCTAATTAAATGGTTACAAGAATTATTCTACTAGCCCGACTTATTATATTATAATGCTTCAACAATCCGAAAGGTATAAAATACAAGATATAATCAATAATCATAACAGGTATCACCAACTTTGTTCACTATTAGAAGCGAATGTATTACACGATGGAAAAAATCCAGGTGTATTTACCTGCAAACATCAATGAGGAGAAACATAATAACTCAAATACCAAACAAAATTTCAGCGTTACGGCTTGTAATATCTGCCACATCTTCTGCGGAGCGGTTCAAAATTTCCGCCATTTTATGACCTGTAAGCGGCAGGTAACTGCTCTCATTCTTTTGCCCGCGGTAAGGCACAGGTGCGAGAAAAGGCGCGTCTGTTTCGAGAAGTAAATGTTCTATCGGAATTTGCTTTACAACTTCGGGCAAAGCACCCGCATTTTTAAAGGTAAGCACACCGCCAATGCCAAGATAAAAGCCCATATCAACAACTTGTTTCGCCTGTCCTGTATCGCCGCTGTAACAATGAAAAACACCACGTAAACTGCCGTCCTGCCACGAATGTAAAATCTGCAATATCTTTCTCATTGCATTGTCGTTGCCGGCTTCATTACGCACGTGAAAAATAACAGGTAAATTATACTTTTTTGCCCACTGTAACTGCGCTTCAAGTGCCGCTTCCTGCTCTTTTTCAAAACTTTTATCGTGATATAAATCAATGCCTGTTTCACCTATGGCAACATAACGGCTGCCGCAATTGCCGCCACCATTGCTGTTGTTGCTGCCATTGTTTACATCAATAAGCATATTCTCCATAAACGCCAATTCATCAAGATAATTTTCGTAAACATCTGTAGGATGCAGTCCTATTGCAGCAAAGGCATTGCCTCTGTGCCGGGCGCAAAAATCCGCAATCGGCTTTACCGCATTTCTGTCAACCCCTGCCAGAATAATTTTTTTTACTCCTGCCGAAAGTGTTCTTTCCATGCAGGCATCCTGTTGAGTGATACCTGCTTCCATATAGATATGCGTATGTGTGTCTATCCAATACATATTTATTATTCCTGTTCTTTTGCTTCATTCCAGTAAACATTCATTTCGTCGAGC
Source organism: Bacteroidales bacterium (assembly GCA_031257915.1). Taxonomy (GTDB): domain Bacteria; phylum Bacteroidota; class Bacteroidia; order Bacteroidales; family P3; genus JAIRNR01. Next base: position 93,622 of record JAIRNR010000033.1, on the reverse strand, counting down.
GTCATATCGTGCAAAGAGCGTCCCTGCATTATTGTTTTATCCTCAAGGTATTTGAAGCGTTTTATAAATTTTCTGTTTGTATGTTCTAAAGCGTCGTCGGGATTTATGCCGAGAAAGCGAGCGTAATTTATCAGGGCGAAAAACACATCGCCGAGTTCGTCTTTTATGCGGGTTTTGATGGCTTCGGCGCGGGTATTGGTGGTTTCAGCGTGGGTACCGGTGGCTTCAGCGTGATTACCAATGGTTTCAGTGTGGTTACCGATGGCTTCGGCATGGTTACCGGTGACTTCAGCGCGATTATCGGTAGTTTCAGCGTGGTTACCGGTGGCTTCAGCGGCAATTTCAGCGCGGGTATCGGCAGTAAAACTTTCAACGGCGGCGGCTACGGTGACGCCGTCAGCAACACGAGCATTAGTAACGGAGTTTTCGGCAGTATCGGCAACAGCGGCCGCTTCCCGCAACTCTGTAATCTCTTCCTGCACTTTATCCCACACCTGTTCCGGCTTTTCCCAGTCAAACCCCACTCCACGCACTTTATCCTGTATGCGGTATGCTTTAATCATACTCGGCAGCGAGTGCGGAACGCCTGCAAGAACGGAATGTTTCCTGCCCTCTGTAAGTTTTATTGCCTCCCAATTCTTTTTTACGTCTTCATCACCATTTACTCTTTCATCGCCGAAAATATGCGGATGCCGGCGAATAAGTTTTTCACAAATACGGTTTAATATATCTGTAAATGTAAAACGATTTTCTTCCTCAGCCACACGCGCATAAAACGCAATATGCATAATAATATCGCCCAATTCTTCGCATATTTTCGTGTCATCGCCGTCAAGCAAAGCGTCCGAAAGTTCAAAAACTTCCTCTATTGTCAACGGACGCAATGTGTCGAATGTTTGCTTTTTATCCCACGGGCAATCGCTGCGCAGCAATGACATTATACGATTTAAACGCGTAAATCCCTCTTCCGGCGTCGCACCGGGTGCAACATTTTGTTTAAAATTTTCGTTCATAATACAATCTCGCATAAATTTATCCTAATCGGAGCAAAAGTAGATAAAAAAAAAGTAATTTTGCAAATCATGAAACGTATAATTATTTTTTCACTGTTTGCCACAGTCTTAACTATGCAATTTTCTTTTGCAAAAAAAGTTAAGGACACAACAGCCGGCACAAAAAAAGATATTATTAAAAAGGGATGGAATTTCGGACCATTTCCTGCTGTTGGGTATATAAGCGATTTGGGCTTCCAAGTCGGTGCGCTGTGCGATATTTTTTATTATGGCGACGGCAGCAAATACCCCGAATATCTGCATAAAATGAATGTAGAAGTTTCGTTTTACACAGGTGCGAAAACACTTGTAGTGCATGGGTTTTACGATTCAAAATATCTTTTACCTAACAATATCCGCCTTACTGCTGCCGTAACTTATCTTGGCGACCAAATGGCAGATTTTTACGGTTTTAACGGTTTCGCGTCACCGTATCTAAACAAAAAACAGTTGGAAGCAGACGGATTGAGCGCAAAATCATTTTACAAAATAAAGCGCGATATGGTACGTGCTTTTGCCGATTTTCAGGGTAAACTCGGCACACATTTCGGTTGGGTAGCGGGACTTGCGTACTGGTACTACAATATCGGTGAGGTTACCTTAAAAAATTACGATACTCTTGAAAACCTCTACAATTATTACATAGAAGGCGGTATTATTCCCAAATCGGACGCCCATGGAGGCAATCACTTGGAAATAAAACTCGGTGCTACTTACGATACACGCGACCACGAACCTGACCCCACACGCGGACTCTGCGCCGAACTTATTCTTTACGGCTCGCCCGATATTATAGACCGCAGGGGCAATAATTATCTGAACTTTCAGGCAACATTCCGCCATTATGTGCCACTTTATAAAGAACATCTTACGCTTGCATATCGTATCGGTTATCAGGGAAATCTTACAGGAAATTTACCTTTTTATCTGCAACAGAATATGGCTACTCTATATCTGAAACGCTTGCGTAATGAGGGTTTGGGCGGCAATGTGAGTATTCGCGGTGTACCTCTGAACCGCGTTGTAGGTAAAGGTTATGCGTGGACAAACTGGGAACTTCGTTACCGTTTTGTACGTTTTAAATTTATAAAGCAGAACTGGCATATGGTTTTAAACCCGTTCTTTGATATGGGGCTCGTAACGCAGCCGTATAATCTTGACAAAATGAAAGAAGCTGCAGACCCCGCACTCAATCCCGGCTTTGCGCCCAACCCTAAAACAGGCGAATCGCTTATTTATAGCAGCGATAAAGAGTTTTTGCATATGAGCGCAGGCGTCGGATTAAAACTGATAATGAATAAAAATTTTGCACTGTCCGCCGAATGGGGCATTGCTTTTGATAAACGCGAACGCAACAATGGTGTCAGTATCGGACTTAACTATATCTTTTAACAATTATGACTGAAAAATATACAGAACAGGTTTTTATTCCCAATTTTTTTACGGACAAAGCAAAACGTTTGCGCATAAAAACAATGTGCGATTTATTTAACGATATTGCGCAACAGCATACGATAAAACTCGGCACAGACGTTGATACGATAAATCCGCTCGGTTTTACGTGGATGTTGCGCCATCTTCATATTGTCATAAATAAAATTCCTCAAAGATGGCAAACGGTAACGTTAAACACATGGTGCGCAAAAATCAACGGACTTCTTGTTGAACGTGATTACAGTTTTTGCAATAGCGAAAATATTCCTGTCGTAGAAGCAAATTCCAAATGGATGTACATTGATTTTAAAGAGCGGCGGCCTTTGCGCCCGACAGAAATGATGTACAAATGTGCGGAACGTAACGAAGAAAAAGAATTTACTTATCCGTCACTGTTTTCGCGTAAAGAGAGCAAGGGTGATTTTTCGGAACTTGTTGATGAACCGAACGGCAGTAACATTTGGCGGAAGTCGGATATATTTTCCGCTTCATACAATGATATTGATTTTAACGGACATGTAACACAATCTTCTTATGTTCAATGGATGATGAACGCGCTGTCTTACGATTTTTTAAATAATCACGAACTGAAAGAAATAGAAACAATATACGCACATGAAATAATGCCTGACGGCAAGGCGTATGTTGAATGGTATATGACGGAAAAAAATATTGTAACAATGCTCGTAAAAAGCGAGGACGGCAGCATGCTGCACTGCTGGGGCAGGGCTGTATTTAATTAAGGTGCAGGAAGCAAGGTTCAACAGTCTTTGATCATACAATAATGTCGGAAACCGTATTTAATTGGGGTGCGGAAAACAGGCTTCGTACAGCAGTTGACACGGTGATAAATATGAGGGCAAACGTAACGGTAAACCAGCGTTTGGTTTAAGCAGGGCGAGCAATAAATTGCTGTTGCATAGAAACGTCAATTGAAAATCAAAATATGATTGTATCAACAAATTCCATACAGGCAATTCTGACAGCGTATAAACAAAAACTGTCTAAAATATACTCAATAGAGGAAGCAACATCTATCTTCTACTGGTGTGCGGAAGAAATTTTGAGACGAAGGCGGCACGATATTCTTATCAGGGATTTGATAAGCGAAAGCGAACTTTTAAAATTTTTTGCGGCATTAAAGAGGTTAAAAACAGGCGAACCTGTACAGTATGTTTTCGGCAAAGCGTATTTTGACGGATTAACATTATCCGTAAGTCCTGCCGTACTTATTCCCCGCCCCGAAACTGAAGAACTTGTACAAATTGTTGCAAACGCAGTAACCCCTGCCATGCGTATCCTCGACCTGTGTACAGGCAGTGGTGCAATTGCACTCGCTCTTGCACACCGCTTTCCGCCAAGCACCGTTACAGCAACTGATATTAGCGTTAAAGCACTTGAAATTGCAACGAAAAATGCACAGGAAAATAATATCACAAACGTAACATTCCGCCGCGAAGATATTCTAAAACCGGTACATGCAACGCTTTTTGAGGAAGATAAATACGATATTATTGTTTCAAATCCGCCATACGTGCTGGAAAGCGAAAAATCGTTAATGCACCGAAACGTACTTGAAAACGAACCGTCTGCCGCGCTTTTCGTTCCTGACAGCGACCCACTGAAATTTTATCGCGCAATAGCAGAGTATGCGGCTAAATATTTATCGGCAAAAGGACAACTTTTTCTTGAAATAAATGAAAATTTCGGTACGCAAACGGCGGAATTATTGCGAAAAAACGGATTTGAAAATGTTGAAATTCTGAAAGACTTCAAAGATAAATTCCGATTTGCTAAAGTTGTTAATTAAGACGGTGCTACTATGATAAAATTGCTTATTACTACTGTATTACAACTCTCTAATATCTTCAATAAATAAATTCATCCAATCTTCTCTGCTGTGTCCCCCATTATAACTTCCAAGTAAATGTTGGTAGTGATTATTCATAAGATATTCGGATAATTCTTTACTGCTTTCAATCAAAGGCTCATGTTCTTCAAGTCCGTACCTTATGATAAAAAACGGATGATTATTTAAATCCCATTTCAAGTTTTTATAGTTTTCTCCACAAGTTGAATAAAGAATGTATTTTGAAAATAATTCAGGATAATACTTTGACATGCTTACTCCAAATCCCGCACCATTAGATACACCATAAAAATATCTGTTATCTATTCGCAAATCAAGTTCTTTTTCAACATATCTATTTACTTCATTTACGAAGAAATCCAAATGCCTTTCAAATCTGGAGTTTAAATCAGCATCTTCAGATTTCATATCTTCCATATATTCAAAATTCCTATACTCAAAATAAGAATCCGGAACTTTCTTTTCATTAGAATTAACTCCAATTATAACAAAAGGGGAAATTATTTTTGCACCGATAATACTGTCTAATTTCTTTTTATATTTTTTATTCAAAAATTGTCCATCCGTACTAAAAACAACATTATAATTATTCTCTGACTTAAAATTTTCAGGGAAATAAACTGTTAATTTCCGCAACTCTTGCAGAGATTCACTATAGAAACTAAAATGCTTGATTTTTGATTCTGTTCCAAAACAATAGCCATAAATCACAATGAAAATACATATAAAGAAATTTCTCATACCGAACTATTTCAAATTTACCGCTTAAATTTCCGAAACCTCAAAGAAATCACGCCCAAAAATGCTTCTTTAAAAATCTTTTTGCTCATTTTAGATGTGCCTGCGGTTCTATCAATAAAGATAATCGGAACCTCTTTCACTTTTAATCCAAGCTTGTAAGCAGTATATTTCATTTCAATCTGGAAAGCATAACCTACAAATTTAACTTTATCCAAATCAATAGTGCGCAGAGTTGATGCTTTGTAGCAAACGAAACCTGCCGTTGCATCGCCTACTTTCATTCCCGTTACAAACCGTACGTACGCCGAAGCATAATAAGACATAAGAACGCGTCCAATGGGCCAGTTAACAACATTTACAACACCGCCCGCATAACGGGAACCGACGGCAACATCTGCACCATCAACAGCACACGCATTGTATAAACGCGGTAAATCTTCGGGGTTATGCGAAAAGTCGGCATCCATTTCAATAACGTAATCGTATCCATGCTGCAATGCCCATTTAAAGCCGTGAATATACGCCGTACCCAGACCGAGTTTTCCTTTACGCTCCTCAATGTGCAATCTATCGGGAAATTCCGTCATTAAACGTTTCACAATATCAGCCGTACCATCGGGAGAACTATCTTCCACGACAAGAATATCAAATGCTTTTCCTGCCGAAACGTCAAGCGAAAATACTTTGCGTATTATTGCTTCAATATTTTCTTTTTCGTTGTAAGTTGGAATTATTACAAGTGTGTCGTTCATTTCTTTTACCGTTTGTGCAAATTTACATTAAATAATTTTATTCTTGTAGCGGAGTGCAAATACACACTAACAAAGAACCTGGAAATTTCATATAATTTTCAATATTCATAATGCCTCTTGCCAGTTTTTTAGATAAAAAAGAGTAAAAAGGCGCGAGAAAGAAAAGTGTTTTTACATCTCCGACATCAAATCCCCCACTCTCTACGAATTTTACAAGTGAATTAGGTATAAATTTAGATATATGCTGCTCTTGATATTTTACAGGAGAGAAAAAGTTCAGACCAATTTCTATAACAGGCCATAGACTGCGGTAATTGGGCGTTGTTACAATCCATTTTCCATTCGGTTTTAATATACGCCTTACTTCCATTGCGGTTTTCATTGCCTGATACGGCGAAAGATGCTCTATTACCTCTACCGTTGTAACAATATCAACAGAATTGTCCGCATACGGCAACTTTTCGTTATCAACTTTTATAAATTTTAAATTTTGAGATTTCAATTCATTCGCCTTGCTTATGGCAAATTCAATTTGATTTAACGAAATATCTACACCCTCACATATCACATTCGGCAATTGTTCGTTAAGCATAAACAGGAAAGTTCCGGGTCCGCTGCCGACATCTACAAGCAATGGTTTTTCCGGCATTTTTTCCGCACTGATAATATCTATCAGATATTGAAATTTTTGACTGTGCCAAAATTTTTGAATGTTATTCCCTTTTTCCAAAACATCGTAATAATATCCTGCAGGAATACTTTCATAGTTAAATTCCGTTTTTTTCGCTATGTACGGCATAATTTATTTTTGTTTGTTAGATATTGCTATTTGCATGTTGTACTGTATAAATGGTAATATGTTTTGCCTGCTGCCCGAATTTATTGCAGAGGCGCGTTGCAACATATCTATCGCACTGCTCCACTCTTTTAATGCTACATAACTTGCACCTATATAGGCAAGACAGTATGACTGTTCGTCGGGTTGAGACCAAAAACCGTAATACTTGCTTAAAAATTCTATTGCTTTATGATATTGTCCGGTATGGTAATATCCAATGCCCATATAGTACCACAAACCAAAATTGCGTGAATCGAAAGCATAACTTTTTTCTAATTCCTGCAACCCTTTAGCGTAGTCCTGCTGCCATATCAAGCGAATACCAAGTGCATCCGACTGACATTTTTTCACCGCAACCGCTATCGGCTTTCCATCCACTTTCTCAGAATAAACAACACCGTTTGGCGGAAACCATCCCTTTCGCACATTCAGCGGCGCAAAAGTCATAGAACACAGTGCATAGTCGCAATCAGCCGAAGCAAACGCCCTAATGCCGCCCTCTATAACTTCAAGGTGCTTTATTTTTTTTGATTCTGCATATTGTTTTGAAAGAATATTTTTACACATCACCCTGTATATCTTGTTTGTGTCGGTTATTTCGTTTTTAAGCAACCATTTCAAACAACGCAATTCCGAATATTCCGTAAATCCTCTATCGTACTTGTAATAGGGATTTCCTGCAAGGATATTATAATATGAAGATGCATTATTAAAATTTTTGATTTGCCATATTACAGTCGGCAGCATACATACAAACACAACTGCCGAAAAGAATATTCCATACCACCTGTTTTTAATCCAACCGCCGGCAACAATAAAACCACTTGCAGCAAGAGCTGCAATAGAAGCGTAAACAAAGAGAGTGTGTCCCCATCCTGTAAAACGTGTCTCCTGAAAATAGACATACAGAACAGGAAATAAAAATGTAAAAACGGTAAAGAGAATTTTAAAGTTTGGTCTTTTGATATTTTTAATTCCATCAATACCAAGTAATATTATCCCCAAAAATACCCACAGCGGAATTGTTATTAAGTAACTTGTAATATCCACGCTTTGCGGCATATCTAACAAGCGTGAAAATTTACCATTCCAGAATACAGGCGGATTATGAAAAAAATCGCCGGCAAGAGCGAATGTATCAGTGATAATTTTAATGGGTCCCACTTCAAAGAAATAGGGATAAAAACAAAGTCCCAATAATAAACCTGTAATACATATCACGGCGGAAATTGCTACGCTTTTCAGAAGCAGGATACGGCTACGCCGTATTTTGATGCGAAAGTCTTTGTTGAGAATAAGAAATATAAAACAGCCGGCAACGTAGTAGAAAATTACTATAAGCCCCACCGACAGACGAATAGAAACTGCTACCGCAATACCAAGTATGGCTGTAATAATATACTTTATTTTGAAATCGGGTAATTTCTCAAAGATACCCAAAAAGCCATACAGTGCTATCGCTGCTCCAGCCGCGACAGGAGTATCTTTTTGAAGATGTAAACTCCAACCGAAAACAACCGGTGTAAAAAATGCGATTACGAGTGCAAGACATGCAACCTTCCAACCACCCAACCGTTTCCCTGTAAGTCCGGTAAAGAGCAGAAGCAGAAAACCAAATAATGCACAAAGGATGGCACGTATCTCTATTTCGTAAAACTCCAAGTCAAAATATTTTATTAAGATAGCGGGAACAATATCAAATCCAACACCATAAAGGCGCATGTGACTGCCGATATTTGAAGTCATGCCCGGTATTACTGCGTTTGGATGCTTTTCGTAATCAAGAATTGTTGTATCCCCTTCGGTGTAGTATTTAAGGGCATACTTTCCATGCGCACCGTCCCAGAATGAGTCACCGGTGGCACTCCCCTGTATGCCTTGCAGAATGTAAATTACAAATATGACTGTCGCCAAAACCCAAAAAAGAACTTTACATTTTTTTATATTCATTTTTTTTACTGTTTATTCTGCTTACTTTGCCTGTATTTGTAATTACTCCTTTTAACGCACACTTTAACGTTATATTTGAATACTTCTCTTAACACGAGCCCTAATGCTGTGTTAAAGAATTTAATTACGGTCTGAGAAAAATAGTAATACCACCCTTTCAACACGAACCCGAACGGTGTGTTAAAAGGTTTAATGACGGTTTTGGAAAAATGGTGAGACCCCTTCAACACGAACCCGAACGGTGTGTTAAAAGGTTTAATGACGGTTTTAGAAAGACAGTAATACCCTTTCAACATGAACCCGAAAGTTATGTTAAAAGGTTTAATGAAAGTTTGGGAAAAATGGTGATACCCTCTACACAGTTTCCGTACACCGTGCAGACTGCAATCCACACTTTGTCCGAGCAGAGCGAACAATAAGAGCAAAGATATATATTGAAATGAAGGCATCACAATAAGTGGTTATTTTAACTCGCAAGAGTTTGCGAATTTACGAATTTTTGTCGGAAAACAAATCAATTGCCGAAATCATCAAAACGTATCATTTCACGCGGCACATACCGCATGTATCTTTCCCACCACAGGCACAGGGTAGAAAAATTTTATTCCCAACAAGCATTGATTTGGAGATAAACGTTATTTTTTCTAATTTTGTGCTAAGATTAAGTCAATCAAAATGTCTATTCAATATAGAAATTGCAGAATTAAATTTTAATCTATGAATACAAAATTAAAAATATCCTTATTAGGAGGAATATCAGTTATTTTCCTGTTTTTTAGTTCTTGTAAAAAACAGATTGAAGACAACAATTTGCAGGAAGAATTTAAGAAATCGCACGTTATCGCCTTACCTGTTGCACTTAAAAAATTAGACGTATTACTTTCAGAAATTGAGGGAAATACTAAGTCTCGCCGCCGTAGTTCTGCAAGTGTAGATAATGTAATTGTTCTTGGAAAAGACGGTTTAAATAACAAAAACAAAAAAAGTCATGGTAATGATACATTGCTTTACATTGTAGAGTTTGAAGATGATATGGGCTGTGCAGTATTGTCGGCTGACTATAGAATAGGAATAGATGTTTTTGCCATTACCGACAGAGGCTCTTTACTTGACCATCAAGAACCCCCCATTTCAATGATTGATACTTCCATATTTATTAATGAAGACGGTTATGAGGATTATTATTGTTATGGAGCAAGTATAGGATCCTCCTTATTGAATAATATTCAAATAGTAGCAATACAGCGGAGAGATCTTCTTGATCCTGTGGACCACCTTAACGGAGCTATTGGTACTACAATTAAGACTATTGTACGTCCTTTGCTAAAAACATTATGGCAACAATACTCACCATTTAATAACAAGTGCCCAAAATTTGGTGCGTATCGAGCACCGGCAGGCTGTGTTGCCATCGCGCTTGCTCAAATAATGGCTTATCATGAATATCCCACAAATCCATTAGCAAATCAGCCAAGTTCGTGGAATTGGACAGGCGTAAAGGAAATTTATAAATTAGGAACGCTAAGTCCATCTCTTTATTCAGGTAGCGAAATAGATAGAAATAGCGTTGCTACTTTTGTACACGATATTGGGGAGGATTGTAATATGACTTATAGTATAGGTGGAAGTGGCGCAACATTTTACAGAGCAAAACAATGTCTGAAACATTATGGCTACAAAAATGTACATGCAACATATTGTGAAACAGGTTTTTCTACAAATGAAAATAATAAGATCATCAACAGTTTGAATAACGGATGTCCTGTTTATATGCGTGGGCGTAATAAAAGTGGTGGTCATGCTTGGGTTATAGATGGCTATATACACAGAATAACAATTGATGGAAAATACTTATATCATTGCAATTTTGGTTGGTCAGGTGAAGATAATGGTTATTATGTGGCGGAAATTCATAATGCAGAATTTAATACTGCCTCAGGACCAGATGTAACTGATCCTGCTTATGGTGATAGGAATGATAATCCCGATGGCTATAATTTCGTGAAAAAATTTGCCATAATAACCTATAATAAACCTAACTGATTTTATTTATGAAAAACGTATTTTCTAACACCATAATTATTATGGCATTTAGTTTGGGCTTTACGTCTTGTTATAAAGATGGATGTAAAGTTTTGGAATTTTATACGCCAGGACATTTCATTGATGGTTATTTTGATTATGACAGTATTTCGGTAAAAAAAACTGAATCTGGCAATATAGCAGTATATCCCTCCAATCTGCGCTATATTTGCGGATGGTTCGGTGGATACTTAAATCAGTATCTTTATATACCAAGTGTAGAATATAATAAAAAAAACAATCGAACAGCAGGGCTTTATAATATGCCTCTTTATGATAGCCTCTCGCTAAAAAATGGGGATTTTGGTTATACTGTGCCAAAACATATCTTAAAGAGAGAGGACGAGAATTCCTCTTACACATTAGGGTCAGTTTTAGGGCTGGCAGGTGATGCTCCAAATCAGTCTCTTATGTGTGACATTATTAGTATAAATATTAAAAGTAATAACGCTTTTGACAACAATCATAGTGCGGGAAGCAGTTTAAATGACATAGTAAAACTCATGTCATTAACATCCCACCAATTTATTGAGAGCCATTATACTGATGTATATAATTGGACTTATGAAGAATGGAATACTACCACTGCAATAGAAAAAGATTTCTTTTTGCATCCTTATGACCCTATTGCTAATAAGTTTAACAATTTTAGATTATATTTTGAGTATTTATCTGAAACAAACTATTCCAATGTTAGAGGTATGTTTGCACAGCAATTCCATTATCCTGCCATTCCATCTATATTCTATCTTCATTTTCCTCAAGTTCCAACACTATCTCAAACTCACGAATTCACTATTACTGTCACGTTGAGCGATGGTAGCGTTTTTGAAAAACAGATTATCAAGAGTTGGGATTAAATCTGTACAATGAAAGTTAATTATACAAAATAATACACTAATTGCCGAAATCATCAAAACGTATCATTTCACGCGGCACTCCCAAATCGTCAAGCATATTCAGTACTGCATTTGCCATTGCACCCGGTCCGCACATATAGTATTCTATTTCGTCGGGAGCAGGATGGTCTTTCAAATAGTTATCGTAAAGAACCTGATGTATAAAGCCTGTGTAACCTGTCCAGTTATCGGCAGCAAGCGGTTCCGATAACGCAATATTGAACTTAAAGTTCGGAAACTCCTTCTCCAATTCCCTAAAATCTTCAATATAAAAAAGTTCTTTTAAAGACCGCCCGCCGTACCAGTACGACGCTTTGCGCTTAGTTTGTTTAGTTTTAAATTCGTCAAAAATTTGAGAACGCAGCGGTGCCATGCCTGCGCCGCCGCCGATAAACACCATCTCCCTGCCGGTATCTTCAACAAAAAATTCACCGTAAGGTCCCGAAACAGTCACTTTATCACCCGACTTGCGCGAAAAAATATAAGACGAACATACACCCGGATTTACTTTCATAAACCCGCCGCGCTTGCGGTCAAACGGCGGAGTTGCAATACGCACATTGAGCATAATCCTGTTACCTTCGGCAGGATAGTTAGCCATTGAATACGCACGATAGACAAGCTCGGAGTTCTTCATTTTCAAATCCCACATCCTGAATTTATCCCAGTCGGAGCGAAATTCATCTTCAATCAGCATATCCTTATAGTCAATCGTACAGGGCTGAACATCAACCTGAATATATCCTCCCGCACGCGCACCAAGATTTTCACCTTCAGGTAATTGCAGTACAAATTCCTTTATAAACGTGGCAACATTGCGGTTGCTCACAACTTCACATTCCCATTTTTTTACACCAAAAACGCTTTCGGGGATAATGACTGAAATATCATTTTTAATTTTTGTCTGACAGCCAAGCCGCCAGTTAGCAGCAACTTCCCTGCTTGTAAAAAATCCTTTCTCGTTTGCAAGAATATCACCCCCACCCTGAGGCACACGACAGCGGCACATGCCGCACGTACCCTTGCCGCCGCAGGCAGACGGCAGAAAAATTTTATTCTCAACAAGAGTAGAAAGGACAGAATTGCCCATTTCTACTTCAAATTGTTTATCGGCATTAACAGTAAGCGTAACTTTACCCTGCGGCACAAGTTTTTTACGCGCATAGAGCAACATCGCAACGAGTATAATCATTACGATAAAAAAAACAGCGACGCTTACTAATACGGTTATCATTTACTTATCTTTATTCAGGCTATTTAATCTTTCAACCTTAGCAACAATCCCCGCCGTATTAAGTCCGTAAAAATCCATCAATTCCTGCGGCTTGCCGCTCTGCCCGAATTTATCATTAACGCCGAGCATATCCATCGGCACAGGAACATGCGAACGCATTAAAAGCGAAGCAACGCTTTCGCCAAGCCCTCCTGCTATTTGATGTTCCTCGCACGTAAGAACCTTGCCTGTTTTACGCACAGAGCGCAAAATACACTCGCTGTCCAATGGCTTTAAAGTACTTATTTTTACAACTTCCGCACTGATCCCTTTGGCAGCAAGAATATCCGCCGCTTCCAAAGCGGGATAAACAAGATGACCTATAGCAATAATCGTTATATCACTGCCATCCTGCAACACCTCGCCTTTTCCGATTTCAAATTTTTTATCGGCAGGTGTAAAGTTTGGCACCTCAGGTCTTCCGCAGCGCAGATACACCGCACCGTCATAGTCCGCAACGGCAAGCGTTGCATTTTTTGCTTCATTATAATCGCAAGGATGAATAACGGTCATATTGGGCATCATCTTCATCATACCCATATCTTCAAGTGCCTGATGTGTTGCACCGTCCTCACCTACCGTAAGTCCTGCGTGCGGAGCGTAAATTTTTACATTCTTATTTGAATATGCCACACTTTGACGAATCTGGTCGTAAACTCTGCCTGTTGAAAATTCTGCAAACGTGCCTGTAAACGGGATTTTACCGCTTAACGTTAAGCCCGCAGCAATAGAAATCATATTTGCTTCGGCAATACCCACCTGAACAAAACGGTCGGGGAACTCTTTTGCAAAAGCGTCCATCTTTACCGACCCTTTAAGGTCGGCTGCAAGTGCAACAACATTTGAATTACGTCTGCCCGCTTCAAGCAGCCCTGCGCCGAAACCGCTGCGGGTGTCTTTTTTTTCCGTATAAGGATATTTCATCATACTTACCCTGTCTTTCATTTAACTTATTGCTTCCAATACTTTTTCCATTTTCATGCCGCGTGAACCTTTCACAAGGAAAAAAGCACCCACGAAATTCTCGCTTTGCAAACATTCCGATAACTTTGACACACTCTTGAAACTCTTGAATGACGTGCCTTTATTTGCTTTCACAAAATTTTCACCCGCAAGATACACTTTTCTGAAATTCAAATTTTCCTGCAACTGTTTGAGGACTTTTCTATGCTCGTTTACCGAATGTTCCCCCATCTCAAGCATATCTCCAAGAATAACGTACTTGTCGCCGCTGCAATACATTTTTGAAAAATTATCTATCGCAACCTGCATACTTGTAGGATTAGCGTTATAAGCATCAAGAATAATCGTGTTTTTTTGAGTGTGGATTATCTGCGAACGCATATTGTCGGGCTTATAACTTTCAATTCCTTCTTTTATCTGCTCATCGGTGAGACCGAAATAACGTCCGATACAACATGCGGCAGCAACATTTTCCAAATTGTATGTCCCTACAAGATTTGTTATAATATCTTTCGCATTCGGGGATGTGGCTTTGCCGAAAAGTTTTGCATGGAGATGAACGGAGTGTTCGCCCACAGGAATAACCTGCGCAAACACAGGCGGTACTGTTCCGTAATAAAAACAGTTTGCAGGACCGCCTGAAAGTTCTCTTAAAATAGGATTATCTCTGTTTACGAAAAGTTTTCCATTAACTTTTTCTACTGCTCTGTACAGTGCGCCTTTCGTATTTATCACTTCTTCAAAGGTACCGAAGCCCTCAAAATGCGCACTGCCGATATTCGTTATAAGACCGTAAGTAGGAATAACTATCTTGCAAAGTTCCGCAATTTCATTCGGACGGCTCGCACCCATTTCTATAACAGCAATTTCCGTATCCTCAGGCATTGCGAGCAATGTTAGCGGAACACCTATATGATTATTCAGATTACCTTTTGTCGAATATACTCTGTAACGTTTGGAAAGCACCGCCGTCACAAGCTCCTTAGTCGTTGTTTTACCATTTGTACCAGTGATTCCTACAACAGGAATAAGCATCCCCATTCTGTGACGCGCAGCAATATGTTGTAGTACTTTGAGAACGTTTGATACTAAAATATACTTATCGCTTTTCGCAACTTTCTTATCATCCACAACAGCACAAACAGCACCCTGTTCCAATGCTTTTTTTGCGAATTTATTTCCATCGAAGTTTTCACCTTTCAAAGCAAAAAATATTGATCCCTGGACTGTTTCCCTTGTGTCGGTGGATACTTTCCTGTGCTTTTTAAAGAGAGAATAAACTTCATCTACTTCTATTTCACTCATAAATGCAAATTTACTAATTTTAAAGATACTTGTGGGAAAATTTTACTATATTCGCGAAACCTTTAATCATTATGTTTTTAGAAAATGTCCAAAGTCATGGCTTTATTGAAGTTATTTGCGGTTCCATGTTTTCGGGTAAGACCGAGGAACTTATCCGCCGCCTCAAACGAGCCAAAATAGCAAATCAAAAAGTAGAAATTTTTAAACCGTGTGTTGATATTCGTTATTCTGAGGAAGAAGTTGTATCACACGATTCGCACAGTATTCACTCTACCCCGATAGAAAGTTCCGGCAGTATTCTTCTTCTGGCACAAGATGTTGAAGTTGTGGGTATAGACGAAGCACAATTTTTTGATGACGGTATTGTAGATGTATGCGGTACTCTTGCTGATAATGGGGTGAGGGTTATCGTTGCGGGATTAGATATGGATTACCTCGGCAATCCGTTCGGACCTATGCCTGCTTTGCTTGCCAAAGCCGAATATGTTACCAAAGTTCATGCAATATGCGTGAAATGCGGCGATTTGGCGCAACATTCCCACCGTATTTCGGGCGGTCGGAAACTTGTCGAACTCGGTGAACTTGACGCATACGAGCCTTTATGCCGCAAGTGTTTCAATGTAGCAATAAAATCATGATTGACAACGGTCCATACAATCTGTCTTTTCGTTCTAAAGATGAAATCCGCGAGTATCAGGAAAAAGCCCTGCAAAAAATGTTGTCGTTTCTTTCCGAACATTCGCCGTTTTACCGTAATTTTCCGCTTTCGGATATTCGTACGATTGACGATTTGCAACACTTGCCCGTTACAACAAAATTAGATTTGCAACAGCACAATAAAGATTTTCTGTGCGTTTCGGAAGAAAAAATTATTGACTACGTTACAACATCGGGTACTCTCGGCGATCCCGTAACGTTTGCTCTGACTTCGCACGACCTTGACCGCCTTGCCTTT
This sequence comes from Bacteroidales bacterium, assembly GCA_031257915.1. Taxonomy (GTDB): domain Bacteria; phylum Bacteroidota; class Bacteroidia; order Bacteroidales; family P3; genus JAIRNR01. The sequence continues at coordinate 77,508 of JAIRNR010000033.1, read as the reverse complement.
AACGAGAAATTATCATTTACAACTGCGGGCTGTAAATCAAGCGATATTATTCAACTTATGACAACCATTGACCGGCGTTTTATGGCGGGTCTTGCGTATTTTATGGGTGCGCGGGAACTTGGCTGCGGTGTTGTACGGGTTGGCAACGGTATTCCCGAATTGCAGTGGGACAGCATAAAACGCATTAAACCAACCGTATGTATTGTTGTACCGTCTTTCCTTTTAAAACTTATTGACTTTGCTGCCGCAAACGGTATTGATTACGAAAACAGTTCTCTAAAACGCGCCATCTGTATAGGCGAAGTGCTGCGCAACAGTGATTTCTCACTCGGTACGCTCGGCAGCCTGATTGCAAAAAAATGGCCATCGCTCAAACTCTATTCTACCTACGCATCTACCGAAATGCAAACGTCTATTACTGAATGTGAACATTCTTGCGGCGGACACGTACCGCCCGAACTGCTTATTGTAGAATTTCTTGATGAAGACGGATTTCCTGTACCGGAAAATGAAGCGGGCGAAGTTACGATTACGACACTTGGTGTTGAGGGTATGCCTCTTTTGCGTTTCAGAACAGGCGATATTTGTTATCATCACAATGAAAAATGCGCCTGCGGCAGAAATACCGTACGTTTAAGCCCTATTCTCGGACGAAAAGGCGAAATGATAAAATATAAGGGTACCACGCTTTATCCGCCCGCACTGTATGATATTCTTGACAATATCCCCGAAATTTCAAATTATATTGTAGAAGTTTATACGAACGAAATCGGTATGGACGGGGTTATTGTGCGGGTAAGCAGCCGGCAGCAGGGCGAAATTCTTGAAAAGAAGATAAAAGATTTGTTCCGTTCAAAAGTTCGTGTTGCGCCCGAAGTGGTATTTGAGCACAGTGAAGTTATCGCCCGTATGCAAATGCCTGTTATGGCGCGTAAGATATGTAAGTTTGTTGATTTGCGGTGATTTACTCTGTCTTTAACGGACTTTGTTATATCCGTTTTGTTTTGTTCCATTTTTGCCACAAATTGCGCGACGCTCAAAGACGACAATCACCCAAAATCATCAGGCTCAGCAAATTTATGGGCGCCCCCCCCTGTACAGGGAAAACGCCCATAAAGAAAATAATCAGTGTAAATTATTTGATGATTTGCAGTTTTTTAGTTTTAACAACACCATTAGATGTAACTTTAATGATGTATAATCCTGATTGCAGATTATCAACATTCAATTCGGTATTTTGGGATGTACATTTTTTCCTTTGTACAATTCTGCCGTTTATATTTAAAATTTCAATATAGTCGGCACTTTTTTCCAAAAGAATATTGATATGATTTCTGGCAGGGTTAGGATACACGATAAAATTATCTGTATTTTCAAAAGAAAGTTCACTTTCGGACTTTTCGGCAATATCCTTATCGTCACTATCCTCTGTCAAACCCGAAGCAGAATATTCAACAAAATCCATAGATATTTCTTCTGAAGTATTATCATTTTTATTTCCGAATGATGATGACAGTAATTCCGGTTCCGATTGTGAAACCTCTACTGTTACGCTATCCCTGCTTACCGTATCAATATCCGCAATAATCGGTTTTGTACATTCCATTGATGAACAGCCGCTGGTGGTATCTGATATTATTACACAGTGATTTTTAGTAGCCGTATCTGCCCTTGTAACAGAACAGCTACTATTGATTGATATAACAGTGATAAAGTCAGGTTCAATATACCATTTATAGACATATGAGTCGCCAGAAGACGGATAAACATTAATTTTTACTCTGCCAATTGTTCCTGGAGTATATTGAAAGTAAATATTTTCTCCTATTCCACTCTGTACAATCGTTTTTGAAACACTTTCTTCTGCTCTTCCACATTCCTGATTTTCAACTTTTACGGAAACGTCATAACTTCCTGCTGCATCTTTATTGGTAATTAAACGTATTGTGCTGTCGGCAGTTTCCAAAACAGTCCACATTGCGGGATAATCCCAAATATAAGATGTAACCTCTTTTGCTCCAACAGCAACCAAAGTAATCGTATCTGTCCATCTGCTGTTAACACAGGATCTTCCGTCAAGAACGATGTCATTAGGAAGTACCGGAGCAAAAAGGTTTATTTCATAAGATCGCTCCCATATTGTGTCGCAGGTTTTCCCCGCAACAGTAATAGAGCCTTTTGCATTTCCGATTGCAACACTTACTACAGTATCAAAAGGATATGTTGTTACATGATTTTCAATTCCCCATTCTTCCGGAAAAATCCATTCATAACTTTCAACAGTCGGGTCAGACTCAATGTAAAATTCTGTTTCTTCTCCAATTACAAAACATGTAACATCATCTTTTACATAAATGCCTTTTTCTTCGGAATACAGAGATTTTACGGTAACGGCAACAGAATCCAGCATTTCATCACATACGGCAGTATATACTACAATATAGCCGGAAGTTGCGTTATCTCCAACGCCTAAATACACGGAACTTGAATGCGGATTTAATTCATCGCCTGCCCATCCTGCGGGCAAATACCAGTTTACTTCAACATCCGGACTCGGATACATAAAATACTCCAAGCCTTCTCCACGTGCAATACATGCCGTATCTCCAACAAGTTTTATGGATTTTGTCATTTTTTTTACAATTGCAAACTCTCTGCTTACCGTATCAATTCCATTTGAAACATATAACGTAACAACACCGCTTTGGGCAACACTGTCGGTTATTACCCATATATCCGTTATTTCACCATTTTTCATCTGCATATTCCAAGCAGGAACAGATGTTTTCCACCAGTATTTATATTCTTCTTTAGGATTTTCAATTGTGAAAGAAAAACGAATATTGTCCGTACAGGTTAAACTGTCGTGGGTAACATTGGGCATTTCTGTTCCCGGACGCAGTTTTTTACCGACAGATGTGTTTGAAGGGCATTGACCGGCTATAACAGATATTGTATCATTCGGGCTAAACTGTGCATTCTGTTCAACAAAAAATGTTAATGAACTGCTGTCGGAAGTACAATATAACAATGTAAGATAATCGGGATATGTCCATCTGAAATAATCACTTCCGATAAAAGGCTTAATTGTAAATGCATATTCTTTTCCTCTTGAAATATAATCGGGTCCCTTAATTATTTCCGAATGAGAGAATGACTGCACTATTGTCGGGGACTCTCTCATTATAGTTCCCGTTGCGGAAAAACAGCCCGACGCCACACAGGGATTATTGGTATCAAATTGATAGTTGCCAAAAACACGAAAATATCCGGTTCCATACGAATTCGGATTAGATGCGGTAACGGTTATTAAACTATCTAATAATGTCGCTGTTATACCACCATAAGAGATAACAGACATGCCGGTTATTTCATCTGTTTTGTCTATAATCCTAAATATTTTTTGTCCGTTATGGTCTAAACAGCCTGGGGTTACATCTTCAAGTTCAAAACTCTGCGCAAATCCCATACTGCCAAAAAAGCAGATAAGCAGGAAAAGCAATATTTTTATTTTATTCTTCATGTTTTTATTATTTTATGTTAATACTGAATTTTGATTTACAGACAGCACCCTCAGCTTCAACGACAGCATGTACGGATTCGATTTTCCTGCTATTCATTGATTGTTGCAAATCAATGTATCCCAATTCTTTATGTGCATAAGACTGGACTATTTCATAGTTTGTTGTATTGTCATTAATTATCCATTTTAAATCCGTAACGTTCGATGGCATAGTATAATCGTCCATATCCAATACATCAAAATATACTGTAAAATAATCACCATCGCTTTGTTCTTCTACCAAAAGTGCGTAATCTCCCCCCATACCTTTAGCAATGACAGATGTCTCAAAATAAGCACCATAGCCATATTGATTAGCACCGCGAACTTTTACGAATAGCGAATCACCAAATTTATGAGTATCAAAAACGGCAACTTTAATTGTTGTATCATTTGATGTGCCAATAATTTCACCACCCTCTACTATCCATTTATACTCACCATCATCCGCTTTTTCAATAGAATTGGTAAAAAACTCTAAAGTGTCCGGCAAACCGACATTGAAATTATCTCTATTCACATAGATTTCTTTGGCTGTACCCGGTAACCTGTCGTCGTTACCGCCATTTTCTTTTATACAAGAATGTAGTAAAGCAATACTGATTATAATCAGACCTGTAAAATAAATTATTTTTTTCATAGTTTTATGGAGTATTTGTGCTAAACTTAGTTTTACATACAGTATTATGAGCCGATACAATTGCATGCACGACCTGAATTGGTCTGCTATTCATTGATCGTTGCAAGTCAATGTACCCATTGTCTTTATTTACGTTAGACTGAACTATTTCATAACTTGTTGTATTGTCATTAACCATCCATAGTATACTTGTAACGTTTGACGGCATAGTAAGATTGTTCCAATCCAACACGTCAAAATATACTGTAAAATCATCATTATTGCCTAAGTCATCTATCAAAAGGGAATAATCTATCCCCATACCGGAAGCCGAAACCGTTACCGTGCTTTCCTCACTCAAAGTATTACAACCGTCCTTTTCCGCTGCAACAGACACCGTTACGTCCTGTCCGTTTGTCGCAACTTTAATTTTCAGTATGCTGTCGTTAATCTTGGTCCCACCGGTTACATCCCACGTATAACCGGTTGCTCCCAAAACAGATGCGATTTCAAACGTAAGTGTATCTTCCATACCTTTATTTATACATGTTTTTGACGGTGTTACAGTTTCCGGTTTTGCAGGAGCCAGAACGAAATAAATACTGTCGCTGAATGTTTTACCACATTTTTCTACCGTAACTTTCACCTGTTGTGTTCTCGAAATACCGGTGGGTACTGTACCTGTAAAAGTATCGTTGCTACCTGTAGCACCTAAACCGTTCCAAGTATAAATAAGGTCTTCTGCACCGTTAACATCGGCAGTAAATGTAAATGTGCTGCCCGAAGCCAGACAGGTATCTCCCTCTATTTTAACTGTAATGTTTACCTGCGAAACTTCAACAGGTATTGAAAGTTCTGTGTTCGGACATGCTTTGCTTTTAACACGTACTGTGTCGGAACTGTTTACATGCGCAAGCAGAGTGCCTGTATTATTTGCACCTACAACTCCCCAGTTAGTCGGATATGTCCATTCCATTTCCTCTTGAAGTGTTGGATTGGTAGAGAATCTAACCGTATCACCCTGAAATATACAATCGGTTTTACTTGCCCAAAGTATGCTTGAATCGGATAATTCTCTGTTAATTTGCAGTAAGTCGGATATTGCGGTATCGCCACATAGACCGACCGCCTGTACGAAAACAGAGCCCGAACTGTTGCCAATGTTAACAGTTACAGATTCTTCGGTTCCCACAAGTGTATTAACGTTATTTGTTCTGAAATACCAATTATAATCGTAATCGTCTTTAAAGTCGTCTATTGTGCAATTAACCGTGCTTTGTCCTATTGGAATACAACTGTCAATCTGTGTTATTGCAGGCTTCTGCGTTTTTTGTTTGACTGTAATCGGCTCAGCAGAAATTGAAGTGCCATCACCGCAAACATTGTCCGTAACCGTAAAATTGATTTCATATTCGCTATTTGCGGAATTATTCGGAACAGTATAAACAACGCTGCTTTGGTTGCTGTCACTTGTTGTTAAGCCCTCTGCCGACCACTGACAGTCAAAATTTGAAAAAACGGACTGCACACTTAATGCTATTTCGTCGTCGAAGCAAGTTGTGCCTGTGATGGTTGGGGTTATATCCGGCATAGTTAGAGCGAGGACGACAGTGCCTTTAAAAGATCCTGATACATTTACTGTTAGCAACTCAAATTCACCACCTGGAACATTCCAATCTATTATTTTTGTACTATCGGTACAAGGATCAGTCCAAAGATACGAACCACTTGATCCCTCAACAGATTCAACAAAAGTAATATCCGTATCAAAGGTTACTGTGTATCCGATCATTCCCCCTGCTGTAATATTTGTAACGTTTCCATTACTATTAACGGTAAAAGCGGGTGAACTATTAGCCGTAAAAGTGATAGTCGGCTGAAAGGTTGAATCTTTGGCTTCTCCTCTTGTTCCCTCAACTTGCAGTTTAACATTGTTGAGAATGTCTTCTATTACTGAATCGGCCATCAGATTGTAACTTGTTCCGGATACACAAATTACAGGCAGGTCATTCTGAGCAAATGCCGAAATTGCAAACAGCATAAGCAAACCTGTTACTGCTGTCTTGAACGGTTTTAAATGTTTTTTTTTCTTCATAATGATTTGTTTTTAATGTTCATTTATTTATTTAATCTTTTACACAACGAATGGATTGCGCTTGGGGTTTCAAAGTTCCGGGCTTACATATTGTAAGATAATCTTCATTAAAACTAATACTTGCATATACAGCAGTATACATACCCATATAATAAGAAGTTGTTGTACTCCACCAAGCTACGGTTCTATTTATACCTGTAAATGACCCACCCACATTGCGATAACCAACAGGAATTGCAGAAAATTTTGACGCATTTTTCTTTTCGGGATAATCTGTATTTCCTGGACTTCCCTCAACAGTGCTATATTCCCATTCATCTCCCATTGCCATTGCTTTAGCATGCTTATTCGCCCCTGATATCCTATTATCATAACCATAACCTGCAGCAAGCAATGTGCTATTTAAGGTGTTATACTCTGTTTCGGAAGGCACATGCCAACCACTTGGACATACCTGCTTATTATTGGCAGGATTAACGGTAAACCAATTATAAAGCGCACCATATTTAATAATATTCTCAATAGAAGTGTCCCGAAAACAATACATTGCAGGTGCAGTGTAATCATTTCCTGATTGTGTTATTCTATTACTCCAAGCAGTATCACTCTGCGCATAATCAATCGGAGTTCCGTCATTATATCTCGTTACTCGTAAATTCTCTATCATCCATGTTTGGTCGCCATATTTCATTGTTTTATACACATTACCGTCAATATCTTTCACCAACTGTCCCGTTGACAGTTGCACCTCTTCCAACGATTTCTTCAATAATTCTATTTCCGATTTCAAAATATTGATTTCGTCCATATAGCCGATATTCTTTACAGAATCTATCTTTTGACCCAATACATCAACATATTCTTTATTAACAGCGTCCGTAGCACGTTGCGGTGTGCCGACATTCTTTACCGGCTGATTATTTACATCAATACCGGATATAAAACGGACAGAGTCAATAAAGGTTTTTTCGCCCTGTATCGTTTGATTTCCGGATAACAATACTGCATACGCACGAATACTGTCGCTTACGGAATACGCAAACACGCCGTCTGATTTTCTATTCCAGCGAGAAGTATCTTCTTCAGTAATTGAATAAGCCAAAGATTGAAGAAAAACAGGATCGGTTTCAGAAGCTGTTTCTAATACACGCTCTGCTGTTTGGGCATGTAAAGCGTAGGGAACGCTTAATAGTTCAGTTGTTGCAGTGAGAGGATATTGACCGTTATTTTCCATATCTATCTCAGTCCGGACAGAGTATTCGCCCAAAGTCCAGTCAACAGTATTAAAAGCTCCCGATACGGGCGAGCCGGCTCCAATCTTTACGGAAAATAACCCATTTGCATTTGTTTGGGCGGAATGTGTTTCCATATAAAAAACGTTTTGCACGTCCGCTCCGTTTATAATAGAAATACGGATTTGGATTTCACGGTTGGTTATAAGATTACCGCCGGCATCTCGAACTACAGCCTGATAACTGAAGTGCTGGGGTGTTTGTGTTTGAGCGCAAAAAAATGATAAACTCATCATCTGTATTAAAATGATCAGAGGCGTTCTTTTTATTCTGTTGTTCATGAATATATTATGTAGTTGATTGTTAATTTATTCCCTTGTTTTTATTATTTTGAATACTTTTATTTCTCTACCCAGACGGTAAACCCGCAAAAAGTATATCCCCTGCGTAAATCTTGATAAATCAACGGATGTTTCGCCGGAAATTATATCTTTACGTATTATTTCACGCCCGCTGTTATCGTAAATTTTGCAGGAATAATCTTTTATGCCGCTGTTCGGCAGTGAAAGAGTGATAATATTTTTTGTCGGATTGGGACAGGCGTAAATTAGAAAATCGTTTATCTTTTCATGTCTCACAGTGATTACTTCTATTTTATAACCTTGCTGAACTCCCTGACTTATGTTGTTGTCTGTCTGATAAAAAATTTCCCCAATGGAATAACTTATTTTACCTGTTGAATGGGTGATATTATTTCCGCCTGTGTTTACGGAAGATTGTCCGCAGGTGTGCACAGGTATCGAATAGAGGAACAGAAAGAATGGTATAAAATATTTTAATGGATACATAAGGAACTTGTTTTTTATTGCGGATCAAGCCCGCAATGACCGTCTTAAGCCCGCAATTACTGCCTGAAACCCGCAATAACTGTCTGTTTGGGAAACAGTTCAGTATCAGCCTTATATTACAAAGGTACTTTAAAGTTTTTATAAAAGCAAGTTTTTTATCAGCTTGTGCATGGCAAACCTTAACTTGATCTTAAAATTGGGGTACATTATACTACCCTTTTTATCAGAACATACAGCAGTAATATCTATCTCTCTGTCGGTGTAATTACAGCATTTTAATAAATTTTTATTAAAATTTCTTAACGAATGTTAACGATTAAGAATTTTTAACGTTTTTTATTTGGTTGTTTGCAAAACAGTAGTTATTTTTGCCGTTGATATAAAATATTGTATATAACAAATAAAGTAATAATGGTAAATTTAATCAAACAATCAGAGGTAGAGAAAAAAATAATCACTCTACGCGATCAAAAAGTAATTCTCGACAGCGATGTGGCGGAACTCTACGGAGTGGAGACAATGCGCATCAATGAGGCAGTAAAAAACAATCCTGAAAAATTTCCTGATGGTTATATCTTATCGCTTGATATTCAGGAATGGCAAAACTTGAAATCGAAAATTTCGATTTCAAGTTGGGGTGGAAAAAATCGCCCACCGAAGGCATTTACGGAAAAAGGGCTATACATGCTCGCCACTATCCTGAAAAGTTCGCAGGCGATACAGACAACCATCGCCATCGTGGAAACATTTACGCAAATCAGAAAACTGACAGGCACAATAAGGGAAATATCACAAGTCAAAGAACAGGCAGCGCAAAAAGCCCTAATGCAAAAAAGCGGTGATATTATCGCCGATATTGTCGGCGATAACCTTGTTATAGACGGTACGGAAACGACATTTGAAATAAACCTCGCAATGCTGTCTTTTAAGCATACCATGAAGAAAAAACGAAAGTAACATGTATAAAGTAACATGTAAAAAAACAACACTCAAGTCAGTGATTATCTAAAATGACTAAACTCGGCTCTGGGTACTAAATTTATAATCAGATGAAAAATTTTTTTTTAACAGTAATTATCGTTGCTGCAATTGGCAACGCACATTCGCAGAGGCAGTCACAAATGGTTGCCGCCTGCGCTTTCAATACTCCTGCTTCCGTGAGCAACAACAAAAGCAACGTGCTTCTAAAATGGTTCGGCAAAGAAGTCGTTTTTAAAAATGGTGTCTATCTTTATCGTGTGCACCCCGAGTCGGGGCAGAGAGTAAAATTAAACGAAAAGCCGATAAAAACAGGAGCTTTTCCGATAAATGCAGAGGCGTTTAAAACGGACAGCACTCTTGAAAAATATGTCGTACTTCTTAATAAAAACAGTTCTAATTTAAAAGATTTACTTGCCGTATTTGTAATGTTAAAAGTATTGGAAAATAATGAGTATGCACGGTATGCAGGATTGTTTTTTGAAGATACTGCGGCTATAACAGGTGAAGAATACTATTACGAATTTTGGGATGCGGGCAACGGTACAAGAGCCGGTGGTGCTGCATGTACAGGAGTTTCAAATTTAATAACGGCAGGAAAATATTTTGCGGAAAATTCTCCCGACAGTTTAACAGCAGAGGCGCACGACAGCAAAGTATCGCTCAAATGGACTCCCGACGAATATCGCTACTGGGGCGTACATATTGAACGTGCTGAAATGCCTGCCGCTACCGACACCGAGTTCACCACGCTTACTTCACGTCCGATAATTATTTCCCCCGTTCAAAAGCAGGATGGCGGGGCGGGGCTGCCCGAAAAATTTTATGAGGATAAAACCGTACAAAACGGCAAAACATACCTCTACAGAATTGTCGGGCTTGATTACTTTAGTCGCAAAACATTATATTCCGCAGCGGTATCCGCACAGCCAAAAGACAAAACACCGCCCGCCCCGCCGCAAAATTTACGCTCTGAAATCGGACTTTACGATATAACTCTCACATGGGAAAATGCTTTTAAAAGCGGCGACCTCGCAGGATACTGCGTCTATCGCAAAAAAGGCAGAAGCAAAGATTACGGGCGCATAACAAACATACTACTTGCGCCTAACGTAAATATTTTCTACGACACAGTTCAGGAAACAGGAACATATACTTACATTGTTTCAGCGGTCGATTCTTCCGGTAACGAAGCACGCTCATTTGAAACGACAAAAGAGTTAATTGACATCTTTCCGCCGTCAATTCCACAGTTACAGGAGCCGCAACCGGATACGGGAAAAATAATTTTGCGATGGACAGCGGCAAGGGAAACAGCAGGCGAAAAGGACCTGCTCGGCTACAGGATTTACCGCACCGTTGCGAACGATAAAAATTCTCATTATGTCCTTATAAATTCCATACCGTTAAAAGATACTTTTTTTATTGATATACTGCCGCGAAATGCAAAAAATAAATTCTGTTATAAAATCGTGTCGGTCGATACACTGTTTAACATGAGCGACTACTCAAATGTTGAATGTGTGAAGATGCCCGATGTAACTCCGCCTGAACAGCCGGTAATAAAACATATTTATACCGACAGCGGAAAGCCGCTTATCACATGGCTTCCCAACGCAGAATCCGATTTGTTTTCTTATCAGTTGCACAGATTTTCCGTTAATCGGTCTGCACAAAATGATACCGCTTATTTCACACAAAATATTCCACCGACACAAAATACTTTCAGGGATATTACTGCTGTGGAAGGGATACAGTACAGTTATATACTTACTGCCTGCGATTCAAATCAGAACATATCTGCCGCGTCAAAACAATATACATTTCGTTTAATAAAATCACAAAAAAATGAAACAAAATCCAATCGCTCAAATAAAAAAAATAAATAAACTTATGATTAAAAAAATATTTTTTACACTTTGCTGTGCCTTATGCTGCACTTTTACGACATATTCCGGCGAAATAACTGTTTCGGAAGAATGGACAACAGATAAAATTCTTTTATCCGACAATAAAAAACTGTTGGAATTAAAAGATACTCTTATGGAATTGAGGTATAATCTTAATTATCCTTTCAATATTCGCTGGAGTTGTATGCTTGCTTTAGCTCGTATGGGAGAAAAGACATCTGTCGATGAAATCCTGTCAAAAATATCTTCAAAAGAAACAGACAGCAAAATGATTTATGCTTATTATCCCGACCTAATTTATACACGTCAAAAAAAAGTATATGATTTTTTAATAAAACGTATGATGGAGAAAAAAATGACATGTTACAGCGCGAATCCGAATAACCCTGTAAAAATTGATTGCGGTTACCGTATTGCCGAGATGCTCGCGCCTGTTATAAAGGATTTTCCACAGCGAAGCGACAGTAAAAGTGCGAAAAAATGGCTTGAGAAATCGCGTAAGTGGTGTAAAAAACAGAATGGAAAATATCGGATAATAAGTAATAGTTTTTAACTTTGCATAAATTTAAATTATTATGCACCTGTTATCTAAAATTTCACTCACCGCACTCGTTTCTTTTGCTGCCGCCATCACTCTTACCACTGCTGCAACAACTATCGTCGACACCACAGTTACTGCTCCTACGCAGGAATTTGTGCCAGATGCAATCTATATTCGCTATAAGCAATTACCGAATAAAAAATCGGACGATTATGTCAGTAAGGCAAAACGCGCCGCAGAGCATGGCAAAGTAGAAGCAAAAGTCAGGTCAATGTCTTTGTTTAAAAATGAAATTCTCAAAAGAACAGTAAAAATAAAGGTAAAAAATTCCGAAGATCTTGAAAAGATTATAAAACAGCTCGAAAAAGAGAAGGACGTAGAAATGATAGAACGGATACCTATACATAACATCTGCAATATTTACCCTAATGATTCACTGTACGGAACAATAGACAGTGTTCCTCTGAACTGGCATTTGAAAATGATCGGTGCGGAAGATGCCTGGGCATTGCAACATGGAAACCCGAACGTAAAAATTGCTGTTATAGACAATGCAGTTTGGGGAGAGCATGAAGATCTTCAAATAAAACCCGAAAATCTGTATAACGTTTCAACAGGAGAAACAGGCAGTGCAACTCCTCCTGTTTATGACAGTACGGAATGTAAAAATTCGGACAACTGTCCTGCTTACCGATGGTCGCACGGAACACACTGTGCAGGTAACGTTGGTGCTATTACAAATAATGGAAAAGGAGTGGCATCTCTCGGCGGAGGTGTTACCGTTATGGGGGTTTCCTGCCCCGGTCCGATTTCTTCAAATGTTTATGACGGTGCATCCGGTATTGTTTGGGCTGTAGAAAATGGTGCGAAAATCGTATCGCTTTCATGGGGCGGCAGTGGAAGCAATACGTTGGAAAACGTTATAGCAGAATGTGTAGAGAATGACATAGTAGTTGTTGCTGCTGCAGGTAACGAATCGGCAGCAACGTTATTTTATCCGGCGGCATATCCGGGCGTAATAAGTGTTGCTTCGATAAATTCCGATACGGTGCTTTCTTCTTTCAGTAATTATGGCATATGGGTTACAATAGCCGCACCGGGCGGGACCTATCAAAACTCGTTCAGTTCTATTTTAAGTACAACATACAACAGGAACGTTCGCTATCGGGAAGCGGGATACAATGCTCTTAATGGAAAATATTACGATGGAATGAACGGTACTTCTATGGCTTGCCCGATAGTTGCCTCACTTTGCGGACTGCTTCTTTCACACGACACAACTTTATCGGCAAAAGATATTCGCGACATTCTTATCGCAACATCTGTTCCGTTAAACAGCAGGAATAATAAAAAAATTTTTCCGGAGTCAGGCATGATAAATCCTGTTGAAGCACTGCGTGTAACAGGAAATACATTTCCCGCGCCGCAAAATGTAGAGGCAACAATTGTGTCAACCGGCGTCAATATCTCCTGGACCGCTCCGAATCCCGATACATTTGTTTTTTACCGCTTTTATAAAAATGGAATTTTGCACAGAGACACATTTCAGGCAGAAGAATTTTTTGATGCTGATGTGCGTTCCGACAATTATTATATTTATGGCGTTTCTGCCGTATATGCAAATGGAGAAGAATCGTTTCACAAGACAGTAAATGTGGTTGTTCCCTATTATTTTTATGTGCATGCAAATATTCAGCCCGACAGTAATGCAGGTACAGTTACAGGGTTGGGAACTTTCAGAACAGGGTATGATATTACATTAGAAGCACATGCCGCCGCAGGGTACACATTTAAAGAATGGAATTTTTATGGAATAGTGAGAAGCACGGATTCTGTCTATACTTTTACGCTGGACAAAAATCAAACATTAAATGCCGTTTTTGAAGAAAATGCTGTTTCCTCAGAAAATATTTCAAATGCGGTAAACGGTACGGCATATTTTAATATTTTTCCTAATCCTGTTAATGATAAACTGACAATTGAATCAAAAAAAAATAATTTTAAGGCAACTGTTTTCAACGACAAAGGACAAATGATTTTTATGCGCAGATTTTACAGCGCGGAAAATGCAGTGCTGGATGTAGCACATCTTGCAAAAGGAATATATTTTGTATCTCTCGACAATCAAACAATCAAATTTATAAAACAATGAAGCGAAATCTTTTTCTTATAAGCAATTCAACGAATGCGGGCGAAGAGTATCTGGGGTGGATAAAAAATGATATAGTTGACTATTGCAGGCAATACGGTGTTAAAGAAGCACTGTTTATTCCCTATGCGGGAGTAAATGTAGGGCAAACGTTTGAAGGTAAAACAATAAAAGACAGTTACGACCTGTATTTTGACAGAGTAACAAGTGTATTGGAACAGGACGGATTGCGTCTGCGTTCAATTCACAAATGCGATGACCCTGCAGTAAAGCATATTGAAAATGCAGAATGTATTATTGTTGGCGGCGGCAATACTTTTCATTTGGTTTACGCGCTTCATAAATTAAATTTGATGTCAAGTATTCGCGAACGTGTTTTGGGCGGATGTCCTTATATCGGATGGAGTGCGGGCGCGAATATTGCCTGCCCGACAATGAGAACAACGAATGATATGCCTGTAATAGAGCCAAAATCACTTGATACTTTGGGTTTGGTTCCATTTCAGATAAATCCGCATTATCTTGACGCAAATCCTGCCGGACATGGGGGAGAAACACGTGAGGACAGAATAAAAGAATTTCTCGTTGTAAATCCCTCCGTAACGGTTGTGGGACTTCGTGAAGCAACTGCGCTTGTTGTAAAAAACGACGATATAAAACTTACCGGCTCACGTCCGATGCGAGTTTTTCGCTACGGTACGGATCCGCAGGAACTTTCTGCCAAAGACGATTTAAGGATTATACTTTAACTGATACAGCGGCGGTGGCGATTAGTATGTTCTGCCAAAGACGATTTAGGGATTATACTTTAACCTCTGTGCGGCAGGCGAGTGACCGCCCAAGTGTGATTTCGTCGGCATATTCAAGTTCGTCGCCGATAGATATGCCTTTTGCTATCGTGGTAATAAGTACGCTTTCCGTGCTTTCATTCGTCACGCTTAACAGTTTTCGCGTAATATAGAAAGCGGTTGTGTCGCCCTCAGGTGTTGCCGGAAAAGCAAAAATCACTTCACGCACACTGTTTCCGTTTTGCACCCTGTCTAACAGCGGTTCAATGTTTAATTGCGAGGGCGAAATTCCATCCATCGGTGAAATCAATCCGCCAAGAACATGATATACGCCGAAGTAAGTACCTGTATTTTCAATTGCCATCACATCTCTTATATCACCCACTACACAAACTGTGGAAACATCGCGTTTGGGATTGGAACATATTGAGCATATTTCGGTATCGGAAATATTATGGCATATTTTGCAGAACAGCGTATGATTTCTAAATTCATCAAGTGCGGTACAAAAATCATGGACTGTTTCCTTATTTTGCGACAATAAAAACAGTGCCTGCCTTAACGCTGTTTTTCTGCCTATTCCGGGCAGTTTATTCAGTGCTGCAATAGCTCTATCCAGCAGTACGGATGATGTTTCCATGTAACAGACAATCTTACGTTTTACGCTTTTCCTTTTTGGCAGCAGGGAAAAGTATATTATTAAGTATTAACCGGTACCCCGGAGAATTGGGATGAAGACTTAAATCGGTATGCGGGTCACCGACGAAATGCTGATAGTCCTCAGGGTCGTGTCCGCCGTAGAATGTCCATGTGCCCTTACCGTATTCGCCGTGAATATAGCGTGCTTCACCGAGTGAAACATTTTCGCCCAGAACCGTAACACTTGATTTAATAAGGCTCTTTTTAAATGCTGTCGTTTGCCCCATAAATGCTTTTACTATACGTGTGTGATTCTGACAAAGCATCGTCGGTACCCAGTCCCATTTTGCCGAAAAATCAAAAAGCGAAAAAAAGTCGTTATTTTCATTAAGTGTTTTCGGTCTGAAATCGGTAACGTCTATATCCGATATTTCATATTTGTAAGGACTTGTTACAAGTGTGAAATTTTCAAATGCAAATGTTTTGGAATAGTCAAGTTTGCCCTGAGCATTCGGATCCATCGGGTCACCGTCAAACGGTCTGTCGCAAATATCAACCCCTTCGGCAGCAAGTGCTATATCATAACTGTCGGGGGCAGAACACATGGCGAAAAGAAACCCGCCGCCCATTACAAAGTCGCGAATTTTCTGAGTAACTGCGAGCTTTAGTTGCGACGCTTTTGCAAAGCCGTACTTTTTGGCACGTTCTTCTGTTTCGGCAACCTGTGCTTTGTACCATGCCGTGTTGCCGTATCCGTACCAGAATTTGCCGTACTGTCCTGTAAAATCTTCATGATGTAAATGCAGCCAGTCGCAGGCAGGAAGTACGCCATTGAGAACTTCGTCGTCATAAACAAGGTCGTAGGGAATTTCGGCGTAATTAAGAGCCATAACGACAGCGTCATCCCACGGGAGAATTGTTTTAGGCGCGTAAACAGCTACTTTTGGGGCTTTTTGCAGTTTTACTTCATCGGTATTACTTTGCGGGTCGGCAATCTCTTTCAACATTGCATTTACTGCCGCGTCCGGCATAATGGTCGAACTGACACCACGTACAGCACATTCTCTCTCAATTTCCTTGCTGTACGGTAACAGAAAACTGCCGCCCCTGTAATTAAGGAGCCAGCTTATTTCGCCGCCGTTTTCAAGTACCCAGTACGCAACTCCGTATGATTTCAGGTGATTTGCCTGTCCTTCATCCATATAAATGAGTATTTGCGTTGCTTTCACTGTTGAGACAACGGAAACCGAAAGGATTAAAAGCATGGCAAACACCGTAGGGAAATGTTTATATGATTTGTTTCCACAGCCCATAAATTCTTGATTATATTTTTTTGTTATTTGCATTTAAGAAAATGTTCTTTGCTTCCATACTGCAAATATATGGATTATAAGCCAAATCTGAACATAAGTGTCGCCTCGTTAAACTTTATCATATATTCTCAATTAAGTAAATCTGTTATCAGTCCGACAAGTATGCCGGCTTTTTCCGATGTGGCACTTTCGGCGTAAATACGTATGATTGGTTCGGTGTTTGAACGGCGCAGATGTACCCACTCTTTTGTTTGCTCAAAGTCAATGCGTACGCCGTCTGTAATATTGATTTTTTCGGCGGCAAAATGTGTCTTTAACATTTCCAAAAGTGCGTCAATATCCGTGTTTTCCCTTAAAGAGATTTTATTTTTTGAAATAACGTATTGCGGAAGTTCGCTGCGCCATTTTGTCAAAGATTTTTCCGAAATACCGCCATTATCGCTGCCACCGCCGTTACCGCGAAGAGATAACGCAGTTAAAAAAAGTGCTGTTCCAACAAGAGCGTCCCTGCCGTAATGCAGTTCGGGATAGATAACCCCGCCATTACCCTCGCCGCCAAGCACCGCATTTACTTCTTTCATTTTTGCCACAACATTCACTTCGCCCACTGCCGACGAATAACATTCGCACTTATATTTTTCAGCCACATCGCGCAACGCACGCGAGGATGAAAGATTGGAAACAACCGCACCCTTTGTTTTCCCCAAAATATAATCTGCCACAGCGACAAGAGTATATTCTTCGCCGAACATTGTGCCATCCCCGCACACAAAGCAAAGGCGATCTACATCAGGATCTACGACAATACCCATATCTGCCTTCTGCTTTACAACTTCTTCCGAAATTTGTGTAAGATTTTCAGGCAGCGGCTCAGGATTATGCGCAAAATTTCCATTCGGTTCGCCGTTTAAAACCGTCACTTCCATTACTCCAAGTGCATGTAATAATTCAGAAATTGCAGCACCGCCGGTAGAATTTATTCCATCAACAACAATCTTAAAATTCGCTTTTTTAATATCCGCAACCGATACAGCCGGCAGCGATAATATCTTTTCAATATGCTTCTTTAAACCGTCGTTAACCGTTTGAACAGTGCCAAGTTCCGTAACAGGCGCAAATTGTACAGTACCATCGTCAGATAACCGCAACACTTCCGCACCCTCGTCTGCACTTATAAATTCACCATTCGAGCCGAGCAGTTTTAAAGCATTCCATTCTTTCGGATTATGGCTTGCGGTGATAATAATTCCACCCTGTGCCTTATGCCGCACCACTTCCATTTCAACAGTCGGCGTTGTGGACAAATCAACATCAATCACATTTACTCCCATCCCCTGAAGTGTTGAAATCACAAGTTGTTTTACCATATTGCCCGAAACACGCCCGTCCCTTCCGACAACCATAGTGATATTGCCGCTGTCTGCACCGCCGCCGCGCTTTTGAAGCATGGATGCAAAAGATGATGAAAATTTTACAATATCAATCGGAGTTAGATTTTTGCCCGCCACACCGCCAATAGTACCGCGAATACCCGAAATAGATTTTATTAAAGTCATAATTTGCAAATTTTTTGCCGATTCGTTATTTCCTGACTCTGCGGTTCGCAACTTTCCTGCTGCCTGCGGTTTTCGCCGGCGCCTTACCCGCTTTCCTGCTCGCAATGTATTTTGCACGCGGCTCACCTAATGTTGCATGTCCGCCATCTGAATTATAGCGGCCGCTCTTGTTGTTCAGAATACGCACTGTCTCATCGGCTGACAAACCTGTTATGCTTGCTATCTGCTCTATTTTTATGCCTGCAGCGAAACTGTTTTTTACTATTTCTATCGTTTTGTTGCGCTCGCCCTCTGCCTTGCCCTCCGCAAATCCCTCATTTCTACCTTCAAGAGCAGCGAAATTTATTATGTTGTTCAAGTCCCAATACACTTTTAAACTGTGGTTGTAAGCATCTTGCTCCTTTTCATCAAACTTTGCTACTTCGGCTACTTTAAACAGCCGGCCAAAAATCCTCTCCTGTAAAGCAGGCGGGCGACTCTCCAATTCAGGCAGATGTTTCAGTACATACATCCATTTGTCAAACATGGTATTTAACTCGTCCTCACTTTTATTGAACTTGGGCATTTCCAAATAGACGTATGTTAATTTATCGTAAAACACTTTTTTTCTATTTACATCCATTAACTTTACTACGTGGTGATACCTATAATTATCATCATTAAGGTCTTCATCAAAAACAAAATCAAGAACACCTATAAAATAAACGGCATCTAACCGAAAATCCCAATCAACACCTTTTAATGCCTGTTTCTGAATAGGAAAAGTAGTATAATAAACACTTCTATCTTTAAAAAATTGCTGCTCGGCTTTTTGCATCTCTACGATAAAACGTGAGCCATTTTTTGATTTGCAGTAAATATCATAAATTCCTCTGCGCTCAAATTCACTCATACCGAGCTGTTCAGGGTTTAAATACTCTACATCCTCTATCCTGCCCTGCTCTTTTATCAGTTCATTAAGGAAAGAGAGCAATAACTCTTTGTTGGCTTCCTCGCCAAAGATTTTTTTAAAACCAAAATCGGTAAACGGATTTACATATTTGCCTGACATACTTATTTTGTTTGCTCCAAATTTAATAAAAATAAATATAATTACATACGATTAAAATTTTAATGCGTTTACTTCAACTCCTTTATGCCCACAAAAAGATTGCGGGGCAAACTCGCAATGACGATGTAATAAAAGACAGGCAATTTTAATGCATTTGCCGTAAATTGAATCCATAATTTTTTTTATTTCAAAAAAAATTCTTACATTTGTACCATATTGTTATATAAAGATGGTTGCAGGTCTATCTGCAAAAAAATAAGATAAAACAAAAAAAACATAGAAAGAGCCATCCCGATAAAGTTGATGGCTCTTATTTTTTTATAAAAACTTGAATTTTTAAATAGATCAATATGGCGAAAAAGCAATTCAATCCGGAACTTTTTAAGTTCGCCTTCTTCCCAAACTATGATAGTGCTATTACTTTTTTAGCTGATACATTAGCTGATAAGGAGACTTGGAACTTTTCAGACAGTACAACCAAGAATAACAGCATTCTTAAAAACTATCTTGAATTTACTTATAGAAAATTACAGCAAGAAAAGAAAATTGCATTTACTCCTGACAACAAATTTGCTTGCTTCAACACCGGACTTGTTACTGAAAATTTAGAAGATATTTTTGCTTTCTTTGAAGAATATAAAAACCCTAAAAAAGGACTTGCAACACCTTTTTGTTTTAAAGCATTTTTGAAAAAAAGCGACAATAATATTCTCCGACATTTTTCCCATTCAATACCTGATGTTGCAAACTTTTTTGATAAACCCGAATTACTCATTTTTAATCCAAAATGCGACTTAATTCCCGATTTGGACCATATAATTGGTGATAATCTAGGCCGTTTCCCCACACATCTTCAAAAAGCAGATGATGCAGAATTAAGAAGACAACTTGTAGGAGCAATAGATGAAGTCAGGAAGAAAGTACGCTCCAACTATAAAATAGCTGTACCACAATACTATGACAGTAAAATACAACTATTGTTACCCCTTTGTTTGACATCAGGTTCTCCAAATCCGGATTTAGCGTTAGTAATTCATAGGCTAAATGACACTACATATACTGCAAGGACCTGTTTAACTCTGAAAATGGCATACAATAATGCACGACTTATTGTGAAGCCGCAAAGTAACTGGCTGAAACCATAAAAAACTGCCAATCATGAAAAGTAATTTTAATGTATTTACTTCAACTTTTTAATGTAATCTGTAAACTTAGCAACTTTTGGGGTATCTTTGCAGGATATGATTTCAATCAATCAACTTTCCATATCATTTTCGGGATATTCCCTTTTTAACGATATTTCGTTTATTATCAAAGATAAGGACCGCATTGGCTTGACAGGCAAAAACGGCGCAGGCAAATCTACACTTCTCAAAATTATTGCTGCCGAACAGCAACCCGACAGCGGCAGTATTGTACTTACAAGCGGACATAATATCGGCTACCTGCCGCAGGAAATGGATTTACACTCGAACCATACGGTTATTGAAGAAGCAATGCAGGCATTCGATAAAACACTCGCAGTTGAAAAACATATTAAACGTTTACAGCGTGAAGTGGCGGAGCGTACCGATTTTGAGAGCGCGGAATATCACCGCTTACTGGAACGTCTTGCCGAACAGACCGAACGTTTTCATCTTTTGGGCGGCGACACAGAGCGGGCTTCAACGGAAAAAGTACTGCTCGGTCTGGGTTTTAAGCACAGTGATTTTTCGCGTAATATTACGGAATTTTCGTCAGGATGGCAAATGCGTGTGGAACTCGCAAAAATACTTTTACGCGCACCGGAAGTAATGTTACTTGATGAGCCGACAAACCATCTTGATATTGAATCCATTGAATTTCTTGAAGAATTTCTGCAAACATATAACGGGGCTGTTGTGGTGGTATCGCACGACCGCCGTTTCCTCGATAATATTACAACACGCACAATAGAAATCGTACTTGGACGAATTGAGGATTACAACTGCTCTTATTCCAACTATGTTGAGCAACGTTTGCAGCGGCGCGAAATTCAGCAGAACGCTTACAATAATCAACAAAAGGAAATAGAGAGTATCGAACGTTTTATCGAACGTTTCAGGTATAAGGCAACAAAAGCGCGACAGGCGCAGAGCCGGTTGAAAATGCTTGAACGGATGGATAAAATTGAAGTTGATGCTTTTGATAATACTGCAATCTCTTTTCGTTTTCCGCCTGCGCCGCATTCGGGCAAAGTTGTTGTTTATAGTGTGCATGTCGGTAAAAAATACGGTCCGTTGCAAATTTTTTCCAATGTTGATTTTTCACTTGAACGCAGCGAAAAAGTTGCATTTGTCGGAAAGAACGGCGAGGGCAAAACAACATTTTCACGTATTATTGTTGGCGAAATTACTGATTATTCGGGCGTTTTTGAACTCGGACATCAGGTGAGTATCGGATATTTCGCACAAAATCAAAATATGTTACTACACAGTGAAAAAACCGTTTTTGAAACGCTTGACGATATTGCTGTCGGCGATGTCCGCACACGAATACGCCGTATTTTGGGCTGCTTTCTTTTTTCGGGCGATGATATTCATAAAAAAGTAAAAGTGCTTTCAGGTGGTGAAAAAACACGCCTTGCACTCGCAAAACTTTTACTTTCGCCTGTAAATTTGCTGGTACTTGACGAGCCGACAAATCATCTTGATATGCGTTCAAAAGATATTCTCAAAAATGCATTGTTGCAATACGACGGCTCTATGATTGTAGTGTCGCACGACAGAGATTTTTTAGAGGGACTGACCGATAAAGTATATGAATTTCGGAATGGACGCGTGAAACAGTATATAGGCGATATTGCGAATTTCTTATCTGTGCGGAAAATTGAACGGTTAAACGAACTTGAACGCGGACGCAGCAAATGTAATGGACACTCGTCCACATTTCCGAATAAAGGCGCAGAATCGCCGCAAAGTGATGATAATGCAATAAGTGAAGGCAGCACCGATAAACAACTTTCCTACCATGAACAAAAAGAGCAGGCACGTATAGAGCGCAAAAAGCAGGCAAGCATAGAACGTCTTGAAAAAGAAATTGCGGTTATAGAAAAAGAACTGTCCGCATTAAGCGAACTAATGACAACCGACCCTGCCGCCTGCACCGCTGAGAATTGCACCTGCTACGAAAAACTCAAACTGTCCCTTGACAGAAAGATGAACGAATGGACTTCGCTTGCTTGACAATCTACGACAGCAAACAGATTCAGTCATGTTCAGTTCAACTTTTTTGACGTCATTATTGTTTGTAATTCCAAGTTACGATACCGCCGCCGTCAACAATAATCGGCGGGTTAATATTCCACACTGATATTTTTTGAATATTCCGAAAGTGTACCATCTTCAAATTCGTACTGAATTTTGTATTGACAGGTGTTGCCGATTTTGATATTTTCATCTCTGTATTCACCTTGTGAAATATCTGTTTCGGAAAGAGTTTTTATCAGAGTGAAATTGTCCGTCTCGATGCGGCTGCTTACGGTGGAATTGCTTCCCGAACGGCTGCTTCCGACTGTACGGCGATAGATGTAGATTTTTTTTACGTCTGTGATTTCCGACTGTTTCCATTGTAATACAATACAAAATTTATCACGCACGGGAACTGCGTCAAATGACGGCTTAAAAGCAACCGGCTGTAATACATATCTTGCAAAAAACGGTGCAGATATTTCCGCATTTTCGGTATATGCGCGTACATCAAAATAATAAACACCATCTTCTTTAAGCGTGATAAAAACACTGTCGGACTGGTTTTGCGCACTTCTCACGAGCGGAATATCCGTAGCAAGAGTCCATTGCCCGCTGTCTTTACGCATAAAAATTTTATGTCCGCGTGTATCGCTGTCAAAACTGTTAGTCCATTTAAGAAGTACCTTATTTTTACCCGCCTGTTCGCATGAAATAACAAATGCAGGTGAAGGAAAATTCGGCAATGGATTTTGAGCAAATAAGATATTTGAACGCTTTGATTCATTGCCCACACTGTCTGTTACTTTAATAAAGTAAAATGTTTTTCTGTGATTTTTCTTTGAAATCGTATCTCTAAAGAAAGTATCCGATACCGATTGCGGCGTGATTTGCCCAAACCGCAGATGTGTTTCGGGCGAATTGTCGGTATTCTTAAACGATCCGTAAGCGCGAAAAATTCTGTATCCTTCTACATCTTCACTCATTGATTTTTTCCATGTCAGCAAAACAATTCCATTACTGTCCTGCGTACAGGCGGTAATATATACGGGATACGGCGGTAAAGTATCCTTGCGTACTTCAATATGCGTAAAAGTATCAATAACACTCGGCACAGGCGGAGTGCATTTTATCTGCGCCTGTTGCGAAACAACGGCTGCGGCACCGAAAATATCCTGACCTGTAACTCTGTAACTGTAAATTATACCATACTCCTGAACAGTGTCGTAATAAAAAATTGTCTGTGCCGTATCACTGCCGAATACGGTAAATGGAACCGTATGCAACCGCTCGAAATTGCCGCGCTTCGTTGCCCTTTCAAAATAGTATGCAGAAAAATTTTTATTTAATTCGGCAGTAGAGAAGGAAAGTGTAACGCTTTTATTTGATATTGCCGTTTGCAAAGGCTTGGCAGCATGAATTGTTTTGCTTTCCGTAACTTCCCATTCACCAAAAATGCCTGTACTTCGCGATGAAATTCTATAAAGATATTTTTGCTTTTCAAGCGACAGTGTATCTTTTAATCCGAAGCCTGCCATACAGGCGGCTGTGAAAGAACGGTCGCATGCAATCATTGCCATAATATACGATAATGTATCATCACCCATATCTACTCCCTGTAAGAGTGTTTGCGCCGTAAGCATAACGGCATCGTCATTTTCCGACATAAACCATGCCGCAGTATCGTCAATTGAATGAGGTTTTACAATCCAAAATTTATCACGTACAAAATCATTGCGAATTTTCCCATTCCATAATATTGTTTCCATAGAAAAACGCTCAACTAAAAATCCTTGTTGCTGTGCCTTGCGCCACAAACCAACATCTGTTACAGCCCAGCGTAGAAAAATTTCATCACCTGTTCGTTTTCCTTTTACCGGTAAATTTTCCGACGATAAATACGCCGCCAATCCGAGCATTATAAATGCAAAAAATAATTTTTTCATAACTCACACTTATTTCCAATTTCAAATTCAAATACATGATACCCCCGAACAAGTCCGTTTAAAACAGAATAGTTAATACCAAACTGTCCCTCTAAAAATGCCGGATTCGGAAATCCCGCTTCCAATATTGCCGCCGTTTCTATCTGTCCCAAAGAAAACGAACGTTCTTTGCCGAACATTTTAATCATAAGCCCAACGTCGCCAAGAATATATGTGTACATCTGCCCATTTGCATAATAGCCGTTAATACCGAAAGGCTGACCTGTTTCAAGACATACAATCGTATCGGCATGGTTCTTCATCATTAAGTCGAAACCTGTTTTCAGATTAAGTTCTGCGTATGCGCCGAGCATATTTATTTTGCCCGTATTTATTTCAAGCGAGCCACCTGCAACGATACCACTGCCGCCTTTTAACGAAGATACATCGCGTTGCGGCAACGTTGGTTCGGTTTTAAATAATCTTTCCACTTTCGCGGGTATTGCAGGCATTGACGGAAGATTGCTGCCTGTCATAAAATATGTGTTCGCTTTTACTTCAAACTGTCCCAACTTAACTTTTGCAGCAAGCGGGTGAGAAGGTTCACCGATTTTTATATGCCAAAATTCAGGACCGAAATACATGCTCATTTTGCCAAGCAGCCCTTCACTGCCCGCACCTTTGAGAATACCCATATTCAAATATGCTTCAAGCGAACCGTAAAATGCTTTTTCCGGAAAAACATAAGACAGTGCGCCGGCGGCTGCAATGCTTGACGATGAGGACACCTTCACTCTTTCCGATATTTTTTCCGTCCAATTAACTATCCCATTTTCAAAATCAGACGGCGGCAAAAATGAACCCAATAATTGCAATGTTATATGATCTAATCCGCTATGTTTATTAAAACCGACATCAACAGAAGCGGTACCTTTAAATATATCGCTCGCCATTGTGGAAAGTTCCATTGATAACTTCGCACCGATACTTTTACTGCTGTCGGGACAATACCGCAAACCTGTTTCAGTAATTTTTTCCCCATATTTATTACCCTGATAATTTGACTCAAGTGCCATTTGATAATACGCTCCGCCGCCGATACCTGTGCATTTAAAACCCGGAAAAACAGGAAAACCCGCTGCGCCGAAAGATGCTAAAATATCAACATACCAATATGAATAACCATCTTCACCACCGCTGTTACCGCCTGTATGTCCGAACATTGCTTTCGCTTGAACACCTGTATTTAACGGTATAATATTAAAACCAATATCGCCGTCAAAACCATCTCCATATATGCCATTTTTATAATACTTCAATCCTCCTTTAAAAGCAAATGCAGCATTGGAAAAGTCAATCGCAATTTCAGTAAGTTCAATGCCGTTATATTTATAGCCGCTGTCACTCGGAATTGCTGATATTTTAAATACCGTACTGCCTGTAAAACTTCCCGCTTTCTCTCCTGTAAAATGGATATTTATTCCCCACGCAAGCGATATTTCCTTTTTAGTGAAAGAAAAGGTTATATCGTCTATTGACGCCGGAAATCCACCAAACTTTATCTCTTTATCAAATTTCAATTTACCTACAGATACAGGTAATTCACCCTCTTTATTCGTTATTTTGAAAGATGAAAACTCTACTGTTCCGAGATTGAATTTTTTTGAACTCGACGAGTCATTAAACGGATTTATTTTCATTTTTCCCGTTAAACATGCGGTAAGTTCCGGTATTTCCACAGACGGATACTTTACTATGGAAATATAAGAAGTGTTTGATAACATAACATCATTTGCATTAAACATATCAAACTTCATTTTCTCGTCGGGTCTTACTTTTAAAAACCATTTGCCGTCTTCCTGAAAAGTTGTTGAGTATCCGAAAGCGTTATTCCTGCTTACGGGAAGTGTTACAACTCCTTCCATTGTTCCTCTGATAAGTTTATTCTGTACAAATACAAGTTCAAATTTATCAATTGAAAAGCCCCATGCCGGCATGTTATCCTTAGATTTGCATCCACCTATCCGCCCTGTTTCTTTTGATAAAATATTTAACGCGGCAACGTATCCTGTAATACCTTTTTCATCAATCCAAAAACTTTCCAATTGCAATGCGGGCGGTTTTTCAATATCGCATGAATGTATATATTGCGGAAAAGTTACAATAAGATCGTGCAAAAAAACACCTGTCCATAAATTTTCTTTTGAATCATTTTCCGATAAATATTTTTTCGCTGCCGAGTATGCGTGCATTGCCTCTGCGTTGCGAACGGTACTCAAATCAAGAATTGCAGTACCGGCTTTAAATCGCCAGTCGGGAAATCCGACAATTTCAAATTCCGGAATATGCGCAGTTAAAAGCATATCATCAAATGAAAAAGCATGACCGTCAAAAGACGCGACAACTCTGCCATTCGGTGATACTTTGCCCAAATTTACCGGAGCAATCAAAGAGTTCGGAAATGTAATTTCACCAACGACACTTATTTCTTTAAAGCCGTTGCAGTCAAGAACGATATACGTTTGCGGCAAATTATTTCCGTATTTATCACCTTTTAATTTAACTTTTATCGCACCGCCCTTTAACGAAAATTGCTGCTCGCTCAGCAGTCCAAGTCTTATTTCTTCGCGAAACACAAAGCCATCTGCCGAAATTTTTACACTGTCGGTTCCGAAAAAATATCGTTGCTCACCATCGTAAGACGGAGTTGTAACTCGCAAAAAAATATCCGCATCAATGTAATCGGGATAAGCCGTTGCCCGTGTAATTAGAAAATCAAAAGACGCATTGCCGACTTTTTTTGAAATACCGAGCGGCAATTGTTGCAACTCACCCGGAGAAATTTTGTCCACAACATATTCCGCAAAATCGTTAAATAATGCAGTATCTGCAATTATATTGCCGGCAACAACACTGTCAAAATAGAACAGGGTGATAAATAAAAAAATTATAACTTTCTTCATAAGTGCCGCGAATTTAAACTTTCATATATGAAGAAAAAAATAATTGACGTTAAAAATTCTTAACGCTTAACATTTGTTAAGAAATTTTGTACAATTTTAATTAAAAAGTCGTGAAATCTAAAAATTATTGTAACTTTGTTGCATTAACAAATATGCCGAAAAAAAATTTATTAAAAAAAATTATAATTATATGAAAGAAAAAAACAAGCGCAACACAAAGACGAAGCAAATTATTATGTCCGTGCTGGAACAGTCGGAAACGGCACTGTCTCACGAAGATATTGAGCAAAAAACGTCAGGCGAAATTGACAGAGTTACCATCTATCGCATTTTAAACAGCTTCTATGAAGACGGAAAAGTGCATAAAATCATGAATGAGGACGGAAAGACTTATTTTTCGCTTTGTAATCACTGTACAGACGAACAACATGTTGATAATCATGCACATTTTCATTGTACAAAATGCGATTCGATTACCTGTATGAAAGAGCCGCTCGCATTTCAGCCTGTTCCGCGAGGATATAATATCTTCTCTATTTCCACCATTCTTACAGGTATTTGCTATAAATGCAACATAATAACAATATTGTTTTTCTTTCTTATCGGCAGTTCGGCATTATTTTCTCAAAATGCGGATACGACCCATGCTTTACATGAAGTCGTTGTTTCGGATTACGCTTCCCGTTTACAGGGAGAAAATGTTGCAAACGTGGAAAAGTTAGGTCTGAAAGAAACGCCTGTTTTGGGTATTTCATTGAGCGACAAACTTACGAATATTGCAGGTATTGATAATTACAGCACAGGCACAGGTATAGGAAAGCCTGTTATCAGAGGTTTAAGCGGCAATCGCATAGCTGTTTTTTCACAGGGGGTAAGGATAGAAAATCAACAATGGGGAGATGAACATGGCTTAGGATTAGACGATGTCGGTTATGAACAGGTTGAAATTATAAAGGGACCGTCATCGCTTCTTTACGGCAGCGACGCACTTGGCGGAGTTTTATTTTTTGTGGACGAGGCTTACGCAAAAAACAACAACATTGATCTTTCTTTATCTTCCGAATTTCACTCAAATACTTTAGGGTTGCGAAATACCGGCACATTCAAATTATCAAAAAATAAATTTCATTTTAATTTGCTCGGCGGATATACAACACACAGAGATTATTCGGATGGTTATAATAATCTTGTTCCGAACAGTCGTTTTAATACAGGCTCGCTAAAATCTACGATTGCATATACAGGAAAAAAATTTACAACATCTCTGAAATATAATTATCTAAACGAAAAATACGGATTAACTGAAATTGAGGAAGAAGAGGAGGAAGAAGAAGAACATGAACACGAATATCAAAATGGGAGAAATCTTTCCTTACCGTATCAAAATTTAAGTACGCATTTACTGGCTTGGGAGAACACATTACTGTTCGATAATAATTCCAAATTAAAAATTGACTTCGGTTATATATTTAACAACAGACAGGAATTTGAGCATGAACATCATCATCACGAACATGAGGGCGAAGAACATGAAGAAGGCGAGGAACATGAAGAGGGTGAAGAACATGAACATGAAGATGAAGAACACGGTGAGGAAGCGGCTCTAAATATGAATCTGAACACTGTCTCCTACAATATCAAATGGTACTCACCGAAATGGAATAAATGGGAACTGATTACAGGACTTCAAGGCATAGTGCAAACAAATACTAATCATGGTGAGGAAATACTTATACCTGACGCGCTTACTTTCGATGCAGGCATCTACGCGATGACTAATTTTTACTATTCCGAAAAAGCGTATTTACAGACAGGAGTTCGTGTGGATAACAGACATATCTCTGCTTCCGACGTATCATTGAATAAAAATTATGTCGCAGGAAATTTTTCAATAGGGATTTATCAACCACTCACGAAATATCTTTCATTACGCACAAATATTACCAGCGGGTTTCGCGCACCGAATATGTTTGAGTTGTTGAGCGACGGTGTCCACCATGGAACAAATCGTTATGAAATCGGCGACAGAGGGTTAAAAACGGAAAACAGTTATCAAGCCGACGCTTCGCTTAATTTCCGTTCAACGCATGTTGAAATATTCGTAAGTCCTTACTTTAACTATATCAAAAATTTCATTTATTTGCAACCTGCTTCCGAAACAATAGACGAAATGCCTGTATATAATTACGAACAGGCAGATGCTTTTCTTTACGGTGGAGAAGCGGGTATCCATTTTCATCCGCACCCCCTTGACTGGCTGCATATAGAGGGGTCTTACAGTAATACTTTCGGTCAGCATATACACGGCGGATGGTTGCCGCTTATGCCGTCACAAAAGATAAAAGCGAATATAAGTGTGATTTTTACTCATCCTGTAATTTTGAAAAAATACTCGTTCTATGTTCAGAATATTTATTCTTTTGCTCAAAACTTTACAGCCGAATATGAAACTGAAACTCCTAATTACTATTTGCTGGGTGCGGGAGCAAATTTTGAATTTCAATTTGGGAAACAGCGGTTGTTATTAAATTTTTCAGTCAATAATTTGCTTAACACAAAATATTTTGACCATCTCTCCCGCTATAAAGACGAAAATATTTATGATATGGGACATATTTACAATATGGGACGAAATTTTGTTGTAAAGTTAAGTTTGCCTCTTACGTTTGGAATTTGAAGATGATATTCGGAGGAGTTGAAGCCGCAACGGATATGTTTCTGTTGCGGCAGCGATTGTTTATTTTGTTTTTATAAATTTTAATGTTTCCCAATGCCCCTCGCTGTCAGTTATTCTCATCATATAAATACCGGCGGGCAGAGCATTTGCAGATATGCGCCGATGATTGCCGAAGACGGTTAAAACGTCCTCTCCTTTCGTGCTCAAAATAGTTATTTTTTTGATAACAGTATTTTCTTCCGATGTAATAATAACTTCGTCAAAAACAGGATTCGGATACAGTTTATAGATGGATTTATTTTGTTTTTTTTGTCCGGACATTTTATCTTCATTGCTGACAAGAACAGTATCCGGATCTAAGCAATAAGGTTTTTCAAGATCAAATCCATCAAAAGCAACATAGTCGTTCATAATTACAGGATACCCGCGTACTGAATCCGAATAACAATACAATCCATTCATGCTTCCATGAGTTAACACTCCATATTTTCCATATTCTGATATAATACACGACCATTCATTGTAAGAAGGATCTTGTTGTTTCGGATAGGGAAAAGGATGAAAAAATGATCCTATTTTGGAAATTACAGGACCGAAATTTAAACTAATGGGATAAGGGGTCGTATCTCTATTGACCGGTTGCACATCAAACTTTTTAAACAATTTTTCTCCTATATTTTGATTGCTTACACTTGATACGAAAAACGTCTCAGGAATGGGAGTTAACATTACACTAACAGAATCTACCTCTCCTTCCGGTGAATAAAATACTTTATTGTATAATATGTTTAAACTCTTTGCAACAAAAGTATCCCCCAAGTTAAAATTCCAACTGTACAGGAAAATAAAACAGTCGTTGCCATGGTCGTACCTGAATATACTGTCATTACGCTCGTAAAGGTATTCATCGGCAATCTTTCGTACGTGTCTTGTCCATTTAAGGTTTTCCATATTGTAATTATGAGTCCAGTTCAAATTGTAAACACCTATTGCTTTTACATCTGTTTCATGGATAACAGTGTCTTTTTCGTAAATATATTTTAAGAAAAAATAGCCTGAACTCATCATTCCTTCATTATAACTATACGTCCACATAGCCCCTTTAGGGCACCACGGCGCATTGTCGTATTCCTGTTGAGTTCCGCAATCGTTTTCTGTGAACCACACTTCCGTACTGTAATAAACCGTTTCACCATTTTCTTTTTTGTAGTTTAAATTATAATATGCGTCCTCTGATGTAATACCACATAACTCTCTAAAGTCGAATATAGAGCCTATGCCCTCAATTTGAATTCCCCCAAAACCATCTTTAAAATAAAATCTTTTGCGAAAACCACCGTTTATTTGAACACTATCTATATCAGAAACAACTATTGTATGAGGTGTTATATCGGTGCATATTAAAAATGTATCACCTGTTTTTAATGAAAAATCATAAATCAATTCTTCACTGTCACTGCCTTTTTCAAAAAAATATACCCTTTTGTCTAATTCTCTCAACGCCCCATAATACTGCTGATTCTGAGGACAACCACGAAATAATTTCTTATAGCAATCAGAGTTAATACAAGTATCTCCCTTTATCTCATACTGCGTAAAATACGACGTATAATCATTCTGTCCAATACCCGAACGAGATCTGTAAACATAACTCCAAATGCTACCTTCTTGAACATAGGGAATATAACTATATTCCTGCCCCTGCAACACAAAGGCGAAAATCATTAAGGCTAATAAAATTATTTTATTTTTCATATTATTATAAATCGGATACAGGCTTTTTGCATGTTCGTTTCATGCGGTACTAAACTCGCATTATTTTATTCATTAGTTTGTTGTTCGTTATAACAAAGATACGTTTTTTTGAGAAAGTTTTATTTTTTCTTCCCCCTAACGTAAATTATAACTTTTCTAATGGAACTTGCACCCTAACGATGTCCGAGACTGGGTGAACAGTGTGTTTTACACCAAGCAAAAGCATTAAAATTACGTCTGAATTGTTTTTCTCGCAGCAATTCTTTCGCGTATATTCCGTACAAAGTCATTGCCCTGCTTTTTAGAAAACAGTTCTACTTGAGAATTTATACTTGTATGTTTATAAAAATCGACAAGTGGAATATCTTTGCCTAATACGTTTTTAATCTGTTCCTGCAATTGCAGAATAAGAAGCGAATGACCTCCGACTTCAAAAAAGTTGTCGTCATTCGTAAAGCGATTCTGTTCTAATATTTTGGTCCATATAAGACGCAGTTTTCTATGGATGTCGCTTTGCCCCTGCATGCTGTTTTCTTTCAATATTGTTTCCATACTGTTTATACTGTCGGCGTAATTTTTTAACAGAGTATTTTTATCAATTTTTTTGTTTGGCAGTGTGGGAAATGCTTTGAGATAAACAAAATCAGACGGAATCATGTAAGCCGGCAGATTCATTGAAACAGAATTGCGTAAAAATGTACGGTCTATTATCTGCCTCCGCTCTTCGGACAGGTCTGTTTTCAATGTATAAAATGCTATAAGCGATTTTTGTGATAAAGCAGAACGTACAAGTACAATTGCTTTTTCTATACCTTCAATATGCCGTATGGCACTTTCTATTTCGGACAGTTCTATACGATAGCCGCGTATTTTAACCTGATCGTCGTTTCTACCCCATAAATCAATACTTCCGTCTTTTCTGAAACTGCCAAAGTCGCCTGTGCGATATATCTCTTCATTAAATTCAGGCAAAATTATAAAACGTTTTCTGTTTTCCTCCTGATTATTTATGTAGTGAGCAGCAAGCATGTCTCCGCCAATATAAATCTCGCCCTTTGCTCCTGTTGGTAACCGATTCAAACAGTGGTCAAGAATATAAATTCTTGTATTCGACACAGGAACACCTATATTTATAATATTCTGATGCTCGTCTTTATTACAAAGGTGTGAAGTGCAGTATATAGTGGTTTCCGTTGGTCCATACTGGTTTATAAGGCGTATATCCGGCATTAGTTCGTAAAAATAACTGTGCAAGTCACCCGTCATTGATTCACCACCTGACAATGCCGATTTTAATGAAGAAGGCGTGCCGAATTTTTTGCACATATCAAGAAATCCCCACCATGCCGAAGGTACAAACTCCAAAAATGTTACTCCGTATTTTTTTACTTCCTGTAAGATTAAATCAGGCGTTGCTGTCCTTGCTTTCGGCAGTATTACAACAGCAGAACCTGTTATAAGAGGAAGAAACATCTCAAGAACCGAAAGATCGAAACTTATTGATGCCTGTAAAAAAAATCTCTCTTTTGAATAAATGCCGTAATTATCACGCATCCATTGCAGAATATTAGAAACACCCTTATTTTTTACAGGTACTCCCTTTGGTTTGCCTGTTGTACCGGAAGTATATATTACATATAGAATATCTTCAGGAGATATGTTTATTGAATTTTCTTTTTCCATGCGATGCTCGGTTTCCGACAGTATTGAAACGTCAGTCAGCAATTCTTCCATATATATAGTACTGACGCTGTCCGGAAATTCTATTTTTATATCTCTTTCTTTAATAATAAATTGAACACTCGTATTTTCTATAATATAGTTAATTCTTGATTCGGGATAATCGGGATCTAACGGCACGTATGCCGCACCTGTCCTGATTACTGCAAGAATTGCCGCAAGCATTTCTAACGATGGATGAATACTTATACCAATATAATTGCTATGCCGTATTCCTTTCCGTAATAAAGAGTGTGATATTTTTTCCGTTATTTTGAGCAGTTCGGAATAAGTATATGTTCCTTTTTCACAATACAGAGCGACTTTTGAGGGATTTTCTTTTGCCGCTTTTTCAAAAAGAGCAAACACAGTGTCTTTAATATAAAGGGGATTGGCAGTATTGTTCCACTTATCCATAAGAGATAACTCTTCCTTTGTTATAAGCGAAAATCTATTTACAAGAGCATTGTCATTTTTAATAACAGTGTCTATAATGGACAGATAGTCGTTTGCAAATCTTTCCACACGTTCTTTTGAAAACAGTTCTTTGTCAAAAGTCCACCTGAAAAGCATACCGTTTTGTAAGTTCTGCGCTTCTAAAAAAATATCAACTTTTGCACCTTTAACAACATGTTCTTCGGTTTGCCATCTTATTTTCCCCGTATCTTTTGAAAATAGAGAAGCATGCATCGCAAACATTGCCTGATAAAGCGGATTTGCAGAAAGAGTGCTTTCTACATTCAGTGAAGAATAGTATGTTTCAAGTGGGATTGACCAGTATTTTGAACTTTCCAAAAGATATTCATTGTTTCTTTGTAACAGAGATATAAAAGTATCTTTTTCCCTCTCACAGTGCCTTAATATAACCATATTTACAAAATAGCCAATACAGTTTTCGTCTTCTATACTCTCTCTGTTTGCATAAGGGAATGCAACGAAAACTTCTTTTTGGCTACTGTATTTTTGTAAAAGAATAGAATATGCCGTTATAAGAAAACCAAAAAGTGTAATACTCTTGTTTATACAGTATGTATTTATTTTTTTCTTCTGTTCTTCCGATATGTTTGAATAAACAGTATCGCCTCTGAACAATTGTTTGCCCGGACGCATATAATCCAAAGGCAGATTTAGCATATAATCGTTGCTTTTTATTTTTTCCGTCCAAAATTCGGCACCTTTGCTAAAATCTTTATTTTGCTGATGTTGAACAAATCTTTGATAATTGCTTGAGACATCATTTTTATCTTCATAAAGTACTTCCCATAATTTTTTTACAAATATATTTATGGAATAGCCATCAAAAAACAAATGGTGAATTATTACCGTAAAACGAAATTTGCCGGAATGTTCGTTAAACAGAATATAATTTACAGCCGGAGTGTTGCCGGAAAGCATATTTACATTATACTTCTGCAAAAAAATATCCTGTTCCGCTTTGTCGGACAGCGTACTTTCCACTATTTGTGATGTACGTTGCAATATCTTTCTTACAGGAATACCTTTTTTATCTATTGTCGAGCGCAAATTATCGTTGTCTTTAGCAACTTTATCTACTGCATTCCGTATTTTTTCAAGCGTAAGTTCAGTGTCTTCGATATAGATACTGAACATTATATTATATGTTTGCTCTACATTTTTTGTCTGCTCTATAAGCCATAACGTTTTTTGGTTTATTGCAAGCGAAACACTGTTCTTATCACTGTACGGAATATTTAATCCGGACGGGATATTTTCCTTTACAAGCGAAGAAATGCCTCTTATTGTAGGGTGTGAATAAATATCGCCGATAGAAAGTGCTTTATTAAATATTTTCTGTATGCGATTTATTATCTTTATTACTGTTAAGGAATGAGCACCTGCATTAAATATGTTGTCGTCTTTTTTCAGTATGCCCGCATTGCTGTCCATCACTTTTGAAAAAATTTCTGCAATTTTCCGTTCGATACTGCAACTTGCGATACATTCTTCTTTTTCGTTTTCTTTCTTTTGCAACATTGCAAGAAGTGCCTGCACGTCTGTTTTTCCGTTTGTAAGGCGTGGAAACTCTTTAAGAATAATTGTTTTGTGAGGCAGCATATACGACGGTAAAAGTGTTTTTATGCTCTCTGTAATAACTTCACCGCCGGAAAGTATAAATGCAATCAGCACCTGTTCATATTCATCTCTGCTCATTACAAGTGCTACTGCTTCACGAACACCGTCTATTTTGAGAAACGCATTTTCTATTTCGTAAAGTTCTATCCTTATACCGTTTATTTTTACTTGACGGTCTTTCCTGCCAAGGTATTTAAGCGTGCCGTTTTTTTGATATGCCGCATAGTCGCCCGTTTTATAATAACGTTTGCCTTCTATTTCTACAAACAGTGTTTTGTTAAGGTCTTCCCTATTAAGATAACCATAAAGTGTTACTCCGGGACCTGTGGCGCACAATTCGCCTGCATCAGTTGTTGTCGGGAGATTGTTTTCGTTTAAAAGAATTATTTCCGACCCTTCCAGTACATTTCCTATATTTATTGCCTGTCCGCGTTCAACGTGTGAATATGTTATGTTTGCAACTGTTTCCGTCGGTCCATATAAATTCCAGACATTATCAGTTGCAGCATTTATACTTGCATAATATGCGAAAGTATCTTCTGCAAGTTTTTCCCTTAACGGTTCGCCCGACAAAAGCAGAAATTCGGGCAGCGATGTTATATTGTTTTCTTTTGCTGTGCGCAGGTGTTCTTCCCACAGCGATGGAACAAGATACAGTCCGTAAATATTTTTACTGTCGTTTTTATATTTGTCAAACCATGAAAAAAGTTGCAGTGAGTTTTGAGCTACTTCCGGAGGAATTATATGTAACGATTGCCCTGTAACAATCGGAACATAGAGTTGCGTAACTCCTGCTGCAAAAGAAAGTGAAGAAGAAAACGGCAGAGAAGGTAAGCGATTGTCTGTACCTTTATGGTGATGTTTCCGTATTTTTTTATAAAGATTATTAAGATACCATTCTATGTAGTAAGACATGTTGCCATGTGTAATTGTAACTCCCTTTGGTGTTC
Source organism: Bacteroidales bacterium (assembly GCA_031257915.1). Classification (GTDB taxonomy): domain Bacteria; phylum Bacteroidota; class Bacteroidia; order Bacteroidales; family P3; genus JAIRNR01. The sequence goes on along the minus strand of JAIRNR010000033.1, from coordinate 40,938 downwards.
CCGTAGAACCGGAAGTGTAGAGAATATATGCTATTGAGCTGTCGTCCGTATTTACTTCGTCAATGTTTCCGTCGGAAAAATTTTCAAAAAGCAGAATGTCGTTGATATTGATAATATTGAGTTCTCCGTTTGAAATTGTTAAATCGGTATTAGTTAAAATAATTTTGCAGCTACTGTCGCTTATAATATGTTTTATTCTTTCTTCCGGAAAAGAAGTTGAAAGCGGCACATAGCAGCCGCCTGCTTTTAACACGGAAAGCACTGCGACAGGAATATCTTCGTTGTGTTTAAGATATATCCCTACCGGTACGTTTTCAGTCACTCCCAAAGAAAGCAGAAAACGTGCTATACGGTTTGCCCTGCTGTTTATCCTTTTATAACAGACAAAACGTTCGCCACAAAAAACACCTGTCTGTTCTGCATTTGACAAAACAGACAGGATGTTATTTTCAAAAATTCTGTAAAGCGTCATTGTTATACGCACTTATAAAATCCGAATTTTAGATTTTATTTCTTGCGGGCGGCAATTTGTGCTTTAACAATACTTGTAATTTGTGCTACAACAGTCGCATCCGGCTTTTTTACACAAATGTTCGACCTGTTTGCCATTACCGTTGCAACTTTCTTTGCAACAGATACTCCGGTTCTAACACCATTACTTACAGCACTGACCGAAGTTTTTTTTGCTAACTTTACAGCATTAGCAATTTCTTTTGCCGTTTCCGGCTTTTTGTAATCATTCATAATTTTCATTTTTTAATTAAACATCTGTTTTGACCATTTTTCAACGTTTGGCAAGCGCATCATAGATACATGATTGCCATTGACTTCTATTATTTTTAATGTTTTCACATATTCTTTCCATAGCAGATCGCAGGGTTTTTGAGGAGTGTTTTCGTCCAAAGATAACGGTTCCTGTGCTTTTACAAGTATAACAGTGCCATTATATATGCCTGAAGGCATGTATTTTGACGATATTCGATTATGATGGACCATAAGTTCTAAAAATCCGTTAAAATTCTCTAATGTTAATGTCTCAGGTACCATGTCGTGTTCTGTAAATTTCTTAAAAAACAGTTCCGAACGCTGTTTGCAAGAAAGCGGCAACAGAATTTCTTTTGTTATTCCAAAAGGAACATTTGCAAAACGTTCGGCTTTATGTGCAAAAGACACCATAAGGTCAAGGTCGTCTGCTTTGACGGCATCTTTCTGATATGCCGGCTGGTCAAGCACAATAACAGTTAAACCTTGTTTGGTTACGCATGCCATTTCGTAAGCTATAAGCGCACCCATAGACCATCCGGCAAAAATAACTTCTTCACTCTCTACTAAAATATCTTTTATTTCAGAAACGTAACTGTCTGCCATTTGCCCAATATCCGTTGCTTCTATTTTATCAGGTTTTGCCTGCAAGCCGTAAACGGTAAGTTCTTCCGGCAATTGCTTTATAAAGTCGCTGTAAGAAAACAAACTGCCTCCTGCGGGATGTACAAGAAACATTATTTTTTTGGAAAGTCCTTTTTTTAACAGTATAACTGTTTGAAAGTTACTTTCTTTATATAATGCCGCTGCAATTTGTTTTACACTACTGTTGTTAAAAAGAAAATGAACAGGCAATTTCGTATTAAATGTTTTATTAAGGTAATAAAGCAATTCCATTGCTTTTAATGAATTGCCGCCCAAAAAAAAGAACGACTCTTCAGGTGAAACATTCCGAATGTTAAGTACCTGTTCAAAAAGAGAAATTATCTGTTTCTCTTTTTCGTTTAATATATATTGTTTCTCGGATATTTTCCCGCTTTTATCATATTTTGACGAAAACATTTCAAGAATTTTTTGTTCATCAATTTTTCCATTCTCCGTTACAGGAAATTTATTGCAGAAGATAATTTTTTGCGGTATCATATACGATGGCAATATCTCTGCCGCATGTTCTTTTATTCGTTCTGTTTCAACACTGTTATCTGCACCGGTATCTGCACCAATACCGGAAAATATTTTTACAAGTGCAACAAGTTCTCCATCTTTTACTAGAACAATAACTTTTTCGGCACCTGAAATTTTTTCTATACATTTTTCTATCTCATCTGTTTCTATGCGGTTTCCGCGTATTTTTATCTGTTTGTCACTACGTCCGGTAAAAAAAAAATTACCGTCTGTTTGCCACAAAGCCCTGTCGCCTGTATAATATACTGTTTTGCCTGTTTGCGGCAATGTAACAAACTTTTCGGCAGTAAGCTCATCTCTGTTAAAATAACCCCTTGCAAGTTGCCTGCCCCCTATATACATATCGCCTTCTATGCCTGCCGCACACCACTGTTTGTTTTTATCCAAAACATAAATTTCGTTACCGTTAAGTGGCTTTCCAAGCGGTATTGTTTCTTCATCCCCCGCAATTTTATATGTAAGCACTCCTACTGTTGTTTCGGTAGGTCCGTAATGATTGTATATTTCTATACTGCTATTTAATTCTTTTATTTTTTTTACAAGAGATGTCGGAAAAACTTCACCACCACATATTATTGCTGTCAGAGGTAATATATTTTTCCCTGCAACAAGCAGTGAAGAAAGATGCGAAGGTGTTATTTTAAGATAGCATGGTTTAAATTCGGTAAACCGTTTTGCAAGAAGTTCAGGTGAATATATTTCGTCTTTGGTTGCAATTAAAAGCGTACCGCTTGTGAAAATTGATGGAAAAAGCATTGTATATCCAAGATCGGCAGCAAGAGTAGAAACAAGAGCAAATGTTTTATTTTTATCAAACGCTATGCGTTCCGATATTGCCTGAATATAGTTAGAAAGTGCGCCGTACGATATTTCTACCCCTTTTGGTTTACCTGTTGTACCTGAAGTGTAAATTATATAAGCAATGCTGTCGGCATTAAAAACACCGGCGATATTTGTTTTTGCAATTCTGTGTTCGTTACCGGAATCTGCACAACTGCTGTTTTCTACAAATTCTTTATCAATGACAACTTCAGCACCGCAGTCGGAAATAATTTCATTTATTCTTTCTTTCGGAAAGTCCGTATCCACAGGAACATACGGCACTCCGCTTTTCATTACCGCAAGCATTACTACAAGCATATCAACGCTACGGGGAAGGAGTATAACTACAGGTTTGCGGTTTATGTTTTTTGTTATAATATTATGCGAGAGTTTGTCTGAAAGTTCTTCTATCTGACTATATGAGAGAGTTTTATTTCCACTCGTTACAGCAGCAAGCAGAGGATTTTCTTTTACAGTTTCTTTAAGTTTGTCAATTATTGAAAATGCTGTAAATTTCGATTTTTCGTTTATTTGCGCAATGCAGTATTTCTCACTGTCTGTAAGAAATTCTATATTATTTATTAAAACATTCGGATTTTCCAATACATATTCTACCGTATTTTTATAGTGTTGCAATATACGCTCTGCTTTTTCTTCGGAAAAACGTGTTGTATTTGCTTTAAGAGTTATTACAAATTCGCCATTATATTTTTCCACCCAAAAATTAAGAGCATATTTAGTAAGTCCGGCGTCTAATTTATATGGGCTAACTTTTACCTCACCGACAGAATAAAGTGAAGGGATGTTTTGAAAAGAAAACAATACTTGAAAGAGTGGAGTTGTATCCGTATTTCTTTCTATGCCAAGTTCCGATACTATTCGTTCAAAAGGCAGCATTTGATGTTTTAAGTTTTCCTCCGTATTTATATCCGTCTTTTGCAGCAGTGCATTAAAAGACATATTTCCGTCTATCTTTGTTAAAAACGGCAGTGTATTAAAAAGAAGACCCGATACATTTTGCATGGCAGGAATATTTCTGTTTGCCGAAGGCACACCTGTTACAATACTTTCCTGCTCCGTATATTTGTAGAGCAGAATATTTAAAATAGAAAAAAAGAACGGAAAAGAACTCATTTTTCGCTCTCTGCAAAATTTATGTATTTTGTCTGTCAGTGCTATTCCAAGAGGTATTAAAAACATTTTACCCTCATCTGAGTTTTTGCCTTTAAGTACTTTATCAAATGGTAAACGTAAATTTTCCGGCAACGGGTTTAGTATATTTTTCCAGTATGCCGTATCGTTTTTGCATTTTTCCGACTGCAAATAGTCGTTTTCGTACTGCACACAGTCAACAAACTGCATTCCGACAGGCGGCAACTGTTCACCTTTATAAACAGTTATGAATTCTTTTATAAAAAGAGCGTTAGACCACCCATCCGAAATAATATGATGCGGAGTGTAAAGAAAAAAGTACCTTGTTTTTTCCGTACGTAAAATTTTCATTCTTAACAGCGGGGCTTTATGTAGCGATATTTTCTGCAACATTTCGTTTTTTGCAACATTCTTTATGTATGCTTCTTTTTCCGTTAACGGCATTTGACTTATATCTTCGTATCCGATATTGAAAGAAATATTATCAGAAATATGCTGATACGGTATTCCGTTTTTTGAGAGAAACGATGTTCTGAAAATTTCATGTCTTTCTATTACTTTATTTATTGCTTTATTGAAGTCGTCTATTTGAAATTCCGTGTCGGACATATCTAAAAAGGCATATACAGGATTATTGTAAAGAGCTTTGTTTTGAGAAAAATTTTCAAGAAACCAAAAACGTTTTTCGGCAGAAGACAATGGGTACATACTGTCCGCATTACGCTCCATACGAACATTTTTTTCCGTATTCTGCAGGCCCTTTTGTTTACGCAGTGCCAAAATTCTTGCCAATTGTTCCTTACTTATATTCTGCATCATCCATAATCTAATACCAATTTTCCAACATGTTTCGAGCGCGACATATAGTTTAATGCTTCTCCGAGTTTATGATAAGGGTATATTTTTGTCTGTACGGGATGTATTTTTTCTTCGCTGAAAAGTTTGTTTAAAGAATAAAATATTTCGCCAAGCAAAGTTTCATTCTTTACTAAAAGCGCAAGATCTATTGCGGAAAAAGTGAGTCCTTTGTTAAAATTACCAAGCGGCAGAGAAACATTTGCTGCTATATCTTTTTTGTCTATATCTAAAAAACGTCCGAAAAAATCAAGTATTGAAATACCTTCAACTACACTCTCGCCTGAAAGAGTATTAAGAATTACATTTACTCCTTTGTTTTTAGTATATTCCATTACCTGACTGCTAAATTCCGTACTGCGCGAATCCATTACAAGAGCTATACCCATAGAACGTAAAATCTCTCTCTTCCTGTTGTCGCCTGCCGTTGCAAAAATTTTGCATCCGACATATTTGCACAATTCTATTGCTGCCATTCCTACTCCACCTGTTGCCGAATGAATAAGCACTGTTTCGCCTTCTTTTATGCGGGCTATGCTCATTAGAGCGTAATATGCTGTAATAAATACTGTCGGAACACCTGCCGCATCAGTAAAAGACAAATTTTCAGACATAAAAAATACCTGATTTTCCGATACATTAAGATATTTGGCAAAATGACTTTCCTGATCAATAGTATAGTCGGGATTAAAAGAACCTGCTGCAAGCACCATTACCCTGTCGCCTGCCTTATATTTAGTAACTTCATTGCCGACGGAAACGACAATTCCTGCATAGTCGCTGCCCATAACAGAAGGCACTCCGGGTGTTGAAGGATACATGTTCATAGCCATCATAAGATCACGGAAGTTTAGCGAGGCTGCCATAACTTCTACCTGCACCATTTTGCCGGAAGGCATCGCAGGAATCGGACGCGCAACAAATTCTGTTCTAGAAAAATTCGGTGGAAATTTCTGCAAATATGCAAAATTTTCACCTTTATTAAATGTTCTCTGCTCTACTGTATCCGTACTGCCGATTATTCCACGCTCTTTAAGAGCAAAGAGGATTTTTTGTTTCTGTTCCGATGAAAGTTTTTTTATATCCATTATTTTTCGGTAAGAATTGCTTTAAGTTCGCTTTCATCAATACCTTCCATAAGAAGTGCCATTATCTGTTCGCCGAGTTGTTTTATTGTCGGTGAATTCTTAAATACATCTATTGGTAAAGCAATGCTGAACGCTGACGAAATGTTAGACATAGTTTGAATCGCAAGAAGCGAATTGCCTCCAAGTTCATTAAAATTATCGTTAATACCTATTTTCCCAATACCAAGTACTTGTCCCCATATTTTGGCAATTGTTTCCTCTATCTCATTAGACGGTGCTTCATATTCGGTAGAGAGATCGGGACGCTCGTACGTTGTTGCCTCTTCTTCTACTGTGTCGTCTTTTTTCTTTTCCTCTCCGTTTTCTTTTATTTTTCGGAAAAGATTATAAGGGGTGACAACAACGTTTGTGCCGTTATTATAAAAAATAATTCTGTCAAATATTTCAACACCTTCAAGAGGCATAATATCCGACTCGCTGTCTTGTTTATTTGTTTTTACAACAGTACTGCTGCTTATGTTATTACCTGTATTGTCACCTACGCTTACAAGAGAATATTTGTCTATTTCGGCTATAATCTCGCCATTATTGTTATATATCTTACCATCAAATACTGCTGTTTTTGTGTCGCTATCCATATCGGTTAACGATGTTATAAAAGAATAAACAGGATTGCCGAATGGTTTGTATATTTTTATGCTGTTGTAGTGAAAAGGGAAGAAAACAGAACGATTTTCCTGCACAGTATTTTTTTGTCCAAGGTCTGTGAAAATATTTGCAACTGATACATCAAGCATTGAGGGGTGAACGATATGGTTGGCAAAGTCGTCTTTAAAACGTTTGTCAAGTGTCTGTTTTACTATAAAATTATTTTTATTCCGAAATTTCTTTTCAACATTCATCCATCTGTCGCTGTATGAAAGTGACTCTTTGCCGGTTATAACTACTTTCCGAAACATTCGCGATTTAAGTTCAACTCCACCGAAATTATTTACAGCACTCTCTATTGAAATATTCTCGGCAGACATATTTCCTTTGCTTATAATTGCTGTTGCCATAATATTCCATTTGTCGGCTTGTTTGTCTATACTGAGTGAACAGAAATTAACTCTAATTTTTCCATTTTCAGGCATTGCATAAAGGCGAAAATTAGGATGTTCGTTTTTATCTATATAGATTGGCTTTAGAAAATAGAGATCCGATATGATTACGGCAGACGAAGAAAATTTATCTTTTGCATAACGGGCAAAAATATCTATAATAAATGTGCCGACAACAGTCCACTGTCCGTCTATTTTGTGCTCTTTATATATCCACTCTGTTTCTTTTCCAAAGCCCACCTGATATATTTCCTCCACTTCGTTTTTACTTATACTGTGTAATCCCGATATATATGATTTTTCGTTAAGATATATTTTTTTACGATTGCGTGCCTGCGTTTCTTCCCATCGTGCAGCCATACCAACCTTGCTCCACGAGTCCCAGTTTATAGAATATGCACTGCCCGGTTTTATACTGTTTTTATAAAAAGAATAGGCATCAATAAAACTGTTTGCTCCACAATAATCAACACGACTGCTTTCGCCGAGAATAGCCGTTACAGATGAAAAATATACAACATAATCGCTTTCCAAATACTTATCAATAAGCAGTGTACCGCGTGTTTTTGCCTTTAATACCTCATTTGCCATTTCTTTTGTTTTAAGGGCAATAATACCGCCACCGGCACTGCCGGCAGTATGAAATACAGCAGTGATTTTTCCATATTTATTTTTTATATATTCCGACAGATCTTTCATTTCTTTTTCGTTATCTACCTCTGCTTTAAAAAGAATAACACTACTTCCTTTTTCTTCCATTGAGATAATATCCTGAATTTTTTCCGTAATATAATCGGTTGGATTTTCACTTATGTATTTCGCCCATTTTTCACGCTCCGGAAGAGACGTGCGGTAAGTAAGAATAATTGTCGCTTTTACCTTTGAAGCAATATGTTTGGCAAAAACAAGACCAAGACCGCCGGTACCTCCAGTAATTACATAGACTCCGTTTTCTTTAAATTGAGGGAGTGCCGATCTATCTTTCGGATATGCTGTCTTTTCAAAACTTTCTTCCCAGCGTTCTCCGTCACGCAAAGCAACTGTACTGTAATTGTTTAACTGCACTTCGTAAAGTAGCGACAGTGCCGTATGTTTTATGTCCGACATAATATCTATATCGGTAAGGTGCGAAACGACATGTTTGAATTCATTATTCATAACCCTTGCCGGACCTATGGCAAGCACCTTTAATGGGCTTTCTACTCTTGTACCACCAATAGCAAACACTCCGTTTGTTACAAAGAGGATATGTATTTTTTGCAACCAATTCTGTGATATGAATGCCTGTTCCAAATACAGAGGACTGTAAAAAGCAATTTCTTCCGCCATACTGCATATTTCAAGACAAGGTGGTTGTTTCTCTTTTGTTACGTTCCACAGATGTATTGCATGGCTGGGTATTATGCCGTCTTTCTTTATGCTTTCAAAAAGATTTTCGTAATCGTTTTTTTCAGCAGGGTTAATTTTATAGTGTGTGCTGTCCTGTTTTTCAAATCTATTGCCCTGTTGCACATAAACAGCATTTTTATCTTTCAGCAATTCTTCCATCTCTTTGCCAATGCCGATACTGTCTTGCAGTATCAGATATACGTTTTGCTGCTCTTCAGTTGAATTATCTGCTGTTTTTAAAACAGTATCCTTTTGTGCCGCAAAAAGAATATGAGAATTTGCCGTTTTTTTCCACGAAGGCAGATAGACCCACTGCGAAATGTCCGTATTTTTAATATCCTTTTCTTCTTCTGCCTGTACTTCTGTTTTCTTTTGTCGTTTTATTATGTACTGTTTGCGATTATACGGATAAAGAGGAAAACGCATACGTGCGTAGTTATTTTCAAAATATTTTTCGCTGTTCACAGTTATTCCGTAAGCCCACAGAAAGCCAACTGCCGTCACGAGATACTCCGTATCACTTATTTCCATAACAGGAGTACGCATTGTTCCAAGTACGGAATGCATCGTTTCTTTCGGCAGTTGGCGTTTTACTGCCGATTCGAGCGACTGACCGGGTCCTACCTCTACGAAAACCATATTCCGCAGCGAAAGTGCTGTGGTTACTGCGTTACCAAAGCGTACAGTGTTACGTACATGAGTAACCCAATAATCTGCCGAGGTTGCCTGCTCATCCGTAAGAACATTGCCTGTAACGGTAGATATGATCGGAATTGACGGTTTGTTAAGAGGGATTGTTTCCATTACCTTTCTAAAATCATCAAGTATCGGTTCCATCATCGGAGAATGAAAAGCATGCGAAGTCGGCAATCGTTTGTTAAATATTTTCTTTTCCGAAAGTTTTCTTTCAAGTGTTTCAATGTCACCAAAGGGACCAGACACAACACAAAGTCCCGGGTAATTTACAACACCGATAGAAGATGTCTTTGGCAGCAATGGCAAAAAATCTTCTTCGTTTATGAGCACCGCACACATTGCGCCACCCGGCAATGCTTGTACAATTTTCGCACGCAGCGATACGGCTTTTAATGCATCTTTAAGAGAAAATATACCGGAAAATGCAGCAGCAACGTATTCACCAACACTGTGTCCCATAAGGTATTGCGGCTCAATGCCCCACGAGCGCAAAAGAATAGCCTGTGCGTAACTTGTAACAAAGAGTGCCGGCTGTGTTACCTCTGTTTGGTTAAGACGTGCTTCTATTTCTGCTGTTACTTCTTTCGGATACAATATTTCTCTTATATCAAATTGCACAAGATCTTTGAGTATATTTGCACATTCATCTACCACAGAACGGAATACAGAGTACTGTTGATAAAGTTCGCGCCCCATTTCCGGATACTGATTGCCCTGTCCGGGAAACATAAACACTGCAGGACGGTTTTCTTCCTGCAAAGAGTGGCGTTTCACGGCGGAAGCGGTTTCGAGTCGTTTTAAAAAATCTTTCTTGTCAAAAAACGGAATAAATGCTCTGTATTTGTAGTGTTTGCGCCATATAAGCGAATTGTATGCAATATCTTCCAAACATACATCTTCATTCCGAACAAACTCTCTTATGTTTTTTATGTACTGGTCAAGCGACTCTTTTTGAACTGCCGAAAGAGCTATAAAATGTTCTTTGTGCGGTTTTTCTTTTGCTAACGGTTCATTGTTTGCCACAGGTGGCTGTTCAAGCACAAGACAAGCGTTGGTTCCGCCTACGCCAAAGGAATTTACAAGTGCAATGCGCTCACTGTCCTGCCACTGACGCAATTCCGTATTTACAAAAAACGGACTGTTTTCAAAATCAATTTTAGGATTCGGTTCACTGTAGTTTATAGAGGCAGGAATTTTGGCGTATTTTAGCGAGAGTGCTGTTTTTATAACCGATACTACTCCCGAAGCAGCATCGGTATGACCTATATTTGATTTTACAGAGCCAAGTGCGCAGTACTGTTTTTTGTCGGTATAGTTGCGAAACGATTCCGAAAGCGATGTTACCTCAATAGGGTCGCCAACAGGAGTCGCTGTGCCATGAGCCTCTACCATAGTTATATCTTCTGCCGAAATACCAGCACGTTCAATTGCCTCTATAATTGCCTGCTTTTGACCTTCTATTCCGGGTGCCGTATAACCGACTTTATGGCTACCGTCGTTATTTATTGCGCCGCCACGTATAACAGCATAGATAAGGTCGCCGTCTTTAATAGCATCTTCAAGGCGTTTCATAAGAATAACGCCACATCCTCTACTAAATGCCGTACCGCTTGCCTTTTTATCAAAAGGACGACACGACCCGTCCGCCGAATCAAGCGAACCCGGCACATACAGATAGCCTTTTTTTTCGGGATATGTAACACTCACTCCACCTGCAAGAATCATATCCGATTGATAATCAATCAAACTCTGCATACCAAGAACAATGGAAGCCATTGCCGAAGAACATGCCGACTGCACGTCCAAACTTGGACCCATAAGGTTAAATTTATATGATACTCTTGTTGTAAGGTAATCGCGGTCCGAACCCGTAACTATTGAAGTTCCATCGGCATATTTCCTCACCGAAGGGTTATTATATATATCGTTAAGATACCACGCTGTTCCTGCGCCTCCGAAAACACCTACACGAATATCATTGCCATGTTCTGCATAACCCGCATCTTCAAGAGCATGGTAGCAACATTCAATAAACAAACGATGTTGCGGATCAAGAAGTTCTGCTTCGCGCGGAGTAAAACCAAAAAACGCGGCATCGAACATATCTACGCCGTTTACTATTCCTCTGCGAGAAATATAGTTTGGAGAATTTATATCTTTAAGTGATTCGTCAGCCTCTAAAAGTTCTTCTTTTGTAAAAACAGTTATTGATTCTTTACCTTCGAGCAGATTTTGCCAAAATTCATCAATATTCGACGCACCCGGAATACGGCAGTCCATTCCGATAATGGCTATTTTTTGGAAATTATCCATGTTCTTACAAATTTATTCAATTAACTAAATCACACTCACGCAAAAGTTTGGAAAGAGAAAGGAGGTAAGAAAACTCTACAAAAGTAAGAAAAAATCATATACTCCCGACATTTTCTATTTTTTTTATAGATATTTTTTAATACGTTTTATAATCCACGACACAAAAAGAACAATACATCCGATATTCAAATAGTTTATTACGCTTGTTATAAGTAATATTTTGTTATATCCTGCTATACCCCATATTTTTATAAAAACCGTATAAACCCCTGCAAGAAACATGTCCTGACAAAGAAGCATTAGAGTAAACCAGTAAAAGTATTTAAGCAATTTCGGCGATTCAAGATAATGTCGTTTGGCATAGTTATAATCCAAACCTGCATAACTTGCATAGTCAAGAAAAAAATACATTCCTATCGGACGTTTAACAAGCATAGAAATACTCCATAATGCAGCAAAACATAAGTTTACACGCACATCGTTCCAAAGTATCTGTTCGGGAGAACTTACTACCAGGTCCATAAGGCGTGCAACAATCATTCCGCCAAGAAATACATAGCCTGTAATACGGTGCTCTTTTTCCTTCAGGAATGTAATAAGTGCATAAATACTGCCTGGAATAGCTGCTAAAAGAAGTGTATAATAGCCACCTAAGTATTCTCTAAAAAAATTCCAAAAAAAAAGAGGCATTGCTATATAAAAAAGAATATCAAGAATAATTTTTACAAGCATTCGGTGTTTCTTCATAATACTTAAATTCAATGCATTATATTCGGCACTGTAAACAAATTCATCGTTACTGTCACGGTCAATATCCTCTATTGTAACCGCTCCGCTTCCTGTTGTCATAATCTGAGCAGGCAGGACTGTTACTCTATGAACATTTTAGCAAACATATCCCCGTATTGTATTAAATATACAATACAAATATAAAAAAAATTGAACATCTGTATTAGGCAGGCTAAGTACAAAAAGTCAGGAAAAAAATTATTTCTTAACGAATTTTGCCGTTTGTGTTTTACCGTCTTGCAGCAATATTTCTACAAAATACATGCCTGACGGTAAATTTGCAACGTTAATAACGTTTTTCTTTGCAGCGGTTATTACTTTTTTGCCGCTTGCAGCAAAAACAGAAACAGTTTGCACATTGTCGGATGCAATTGTCAATGTTGAAACCGCAGGATTCGGACTTACAACTGCCGATGTATTATATTTCACCTGTTTTTCCATACTTACCGGCCCGCATTCAACTTCAGTCGCTTCCGCCAGCGTAATCGTATAGCAGGCAGATGATGTAATTCCGGTAACATTATCAGCATCAAACTGATTCCCTTCACCGCCATTACCATTGTTGAAAATAACGTTTCCGATTGCAGTAGAAGAAGTAAACGAAAACCATCCGTCTTCTTCGGGAGTTCCTTCCAAGCCGGGCCAGCTGCCAAACGTTTCGGGACCCCATGCATAAATAAAGACTGTACTCCATGTATTATCATCCACAGGTTTAACCTTAATTACAACATCTTCGGAAGATCCGCAATCAACCTCAGTCGCTTCCGACAGCGTAATCGTATAGCAGGCGGATGACGTAATTCCGGTAACATTATCAGCATCAAACTGATTTCCGGCACCACCATTACCATTGTTGAAAATAACGTTTCCGATTACGGTAGAAGAAGTAAACGAAAACCACCCGTCTTCTCCGGGAGTTCCTTCCAAGCCGGGCCAGCTGCCAAACGTTTCGGGACCCCATGCATAAATAAAGACTGTACTCCATGTATTATCATCCACAGGCTTAACCTTAATTACAACATCTTCGGGAAGTTCCTGATTAGGCTCTTCAACAGGAACATTCGAGTCATAAGTACTGACCGTAAAAGACTGTTTGTCATTTTCGCCCGGATCCCAAACTGAGGTATTCATTCTCCAGTAATCACCTTCCGAATAATTGAAAGGCATATAACCGGTTCTGTTCCAGCCCCAGTCATCCCCTTCCGCGAGTTCCTGGTCGGCAGGCAGACGCAGAAAACGAATTTGAGTATAATCCGTTGCGGGCAGTTCCACACTGTAAACGCGAGGATCCTTTTCGGTAACAGTAAGTTGCAGAATAGTTGCCGATTCTTCACCAACTTTCAAACAAACATTGAAATTCGCCTCGGCGGTTTCCCAGTCAAGAGTTGGGGTAAAATAGAAATGGTTCTGTGCACTTGCAATGGCAAAGCAGCACAACAAAGCTGTTAATGCAGTAAATTTTTTCATAGTATTTATATTTTATTGGTTAATGGTTGCAACAAAATAAATCAGCACGTTACAGAATTTACTTCACATAAACCTGATAACTGTTTGCGCCGATATTCACCTCTGTTTCCATATTAAATGTTTTTTTGCCTTCCTGCATCCAATTTGTAAATTCACCGTTGGGGGCTGCGGCGGCAAATGTAAAATTTTGTGCTTTATCCGAAAAATTAAGGATTACAAGCACTTCGTTATCGCCTCTCTTTCGGCTGTATGTTAAAATTTCGCCGTTTCTATCAGTAGTATAAAAAATCAGGGAGCCGCGTTCGGAACCATTTCCCAAACAGGGCTGTGAGTGTTTCAGGTCAATCATTTTTTTTATAAGCGTTTTCATTTTTTGATTAACGGAAGTCCATGTTATACGGTTTACATCAAACAGTCCCATTCGTTGATTATAGCCGATTTCCTGTCCGTTATAAAGCAACGGCATATCGTAAATTGTGAACATCAGTACAGTTAGCGGAAAAACATTTACATTAAAACGTTCAAACTCGGTGCCGTTATATGCGTTTATATCGTGATTTGTGATATAAACCATTTTGTTTTTGTTGATATACATGGCATTATCGAACAGTCCCGTACAAGCATTTTTAAGATTTGTTACGTTGCCATTTTGCCCGAAAGCATTTATTTTGTCGGAAAATCCCCAGGCATAATCGCAGTTAAATACATCCATATACTGGGTTGCATCACTTTCGGCAAGCCAAAAAAGAGGTTTAACGGCATCTATTTCCGCTTTTGCCTGTTGCCAAAAACTTACCGGAACACCGCTTACATAGTCGCAGCGAAAACCGTCAATATCAAACTCCCGTACCCAGTATTTCATTGCACTAATCATAGCGGTACGTAATGCGCTGTTGTTATAATCAAGTTGCACTACATCTGTCCAGCCTTGCGGCGAATACGGACGCTGTCCGTTAGCGGAGGCATAATAATCAATATGTTCACTTACCCAAACATTGTCCCATGCTGTGTGATTGGCAACCCAGTCAAGCAATACTTTCATTCCGTTTTGATGAGCAGTTTTAACAAGCGTCTGCAAATCGTTTTCCGTGCCGTAGTCCGAATCAATCTCCAAATAATTCTTTACACTGTATGGACTGCCTTTACTTCCTATGCGATTTTTTACACCTGTCGGATGAATCGGCATAAGCCATAAAATATCAACGCCGAGTTCCTTTAAGCGCGGAATATCGTTTGTTACGCCCTGAAAATTGCCCTGAGGCGAAAAATTACGTACATTTATTTCGTAAATTATTTCGTGATTGGGCAGCACGGTAACAGTTTCGTTATCGTCGGGATCTTTGTTATTCAACTTATCTCCACACGAAACGAGCAATAAAGATATTAGTGTAAAAATCAATTTTTTCATATAACATCCCTTATAATTTATTCTTTGTTCGAGCATCCGTATCAATTTCATAGTCACCTGCGTCATCAATAGTGGGATCATCTATGAAATCCCACTGTGAACCGCTGCCATTATTAAGTATTATATGAATCGGACGACTGCCCGGAATCGTAAGTAAATACCACCCTTCGCCGTCAGTGTTCAACTTCTTACCGGGCCATCCGCCAAACTCTTCAATATTATCTGCCGCACCTGTACTCCAACTGTAAGCAAAGAAATTTGCCCAGTTTCCCGTTACCTGCTTAAAGCGAATATTAACTTCGGGAATTTCAGGAACAGTATCTTCGGGATCTACCGGCTTTATCGGATCTACTTTTAAAACGAGAGTGTTTGAAACCGCTTCACAGATAAGTCTGTCTTCCGTATTTGACGTATTAGCTGCAAATCCGTAAATTGCCTTAACACGTAACAACACGTATCTTGATGTATCCGGCTCGCCGCCAAACCACGTGATAAGATTTTCGGAAAATAAATCGGCAAAAAGCGACTGAGTCTGTTTTACTGTTACAGGGTTTGTAAAATCGTTCACATCTGCTTCCAAAACATAGCGCAACGTAACGGTCCCGGCAGGCACACCGTTTTCATAAGTAAAACGCGCCTCTGTCCAATTTATTCGCATAAGAAATTTATTGATAAACGTTTCGCCCGCCGTATCGCGCAACCAGACACTGCTCTGCGCCATATTAAGTACAGGCGCAACTACGCGGATATTGCCTTCCGGCTTGCGTTCATTTTTTTCGCACGCCGTAAAAGCAAGCAATGCTGCGACAAGTCCTAAAAAATATACTTTCTTCATAACGTTCTAACCTTTACAAAATAATGCCCTGTTAAGTCGTTAAAGCGAACTTCGTAATGCCCGAGTCCCTGTTGGGTTATGTCAATATTGGGATCCTGAGTGGGATTTAATTCGGTAATGCCGAAAGGATTGTCGGTAGATTTAATCGGACACCAGCGGTTTTCCCATCCGTGATTTGCGCGAAATTTTACACCGTATTCAATATTATCCAAATCAATTTCCAAATACCAGTTATGCCTGTCTGTAAACGTTCCGCCGCCATTTTTTCCAACAACAAAGTTTTGCATTTCGGGATCTTCGCCACTTGCGCCCCATTCGCAAAACGCACCGACAAAATTAACCACGTCGTATTCGGTTGTTGCGCCTGTATAAGGTGTAATAGAGTATGTGAGCGTTTTATCGTTCATCGTCAGTGTATAAATACCTTCATTCTCAATAACCATATCACTGGAGCCACCGATTACAAGCATATTGCCGCCGCCATTTCCAAACATCTTACTTTCATCACCAAGAGCAATTTCGGAACAAAATTTAAAATGCGTATTTGCGCCGAATTTTCCGGTATAAGTGTATTCATGATTTTTCGGATCGTTATCGGCGCGATACATCATAAATGCTCTGCTGTTCAAATCGCCGCCTGTTACATCGCCTGTTAAGTAAACAGGAATAAGTTCATTTTCGGGACGAAACGGAACAAGTGTTAATGCAAGCGGAACAGTAGAATATACAAAGTTCTTTTCGCCGTTCTCGCCGTATTCGGTACGCAGCCGCAATTCCAATTGCAACTGCTGCTTTGCCATTGCCTTAAAATTATTTATTAAGATAGAATTTACATCGTTCACAAATAAATTTGCCGCAAGAGGATTATTATTGTCAGGTGCCGCAAGCGTTACGGCATTAGCAAATCGTGCGCCTGCAATATCGGCTTCTATGGTGTATTTTACGTTGCCGACAGGATATGCTTCGCCGTCAAGATAAAATTTCGTTTTACTCCACGTTACGGTTACAATAAGCGGGTTTGCTCCTGCATTCGGCTCAGTCAAAACAAATTCCGTTACCGGCAGTTCGTCCAATTCGCCCGATTTCACATCCGTCAATGTCGGCAGTTGCTTGTTACAGGCTGCCGAGAGACATGCAAACAATATCAATAAAAATATTTTTTTCATACGTATATACTCTTCGCTTTTAATATCCCCCGTTCTGTATTAAACTCTTGTTTGCGGCAAGTTCCGTTACGGGAAGCGGGAAAACGGAATAATTATCACTGATATTTGCCGTGCCTGTATATATACCGTTCTTCCAATTCCATTTATAACCGTTGGTAAATTTTCCAAAGCGAATCAGGTCTGTACGGCGATGTCCTTCCCAATATAACTCACGGCAACGCTCATCCAATAAAAAGTCAAGCGTCAGTTCGTTATTATTTATCTGTGATGCAGACGCACGCAGACGCAATTCGTTTACATAGCCGAGTGCTGTTGCCATATCGCCGCCGACAGCACCGCGCAAAACAGCCTCAGCATACATTAAATATACATCACCAAGACGAAACAGGGGAAAGTCGGTATCGGGAAAGAGTTCATGCGACCCTGCTGTGCTGTCCCGTTTGAGGTTTGTATATTTTACAACGGAATATCCCTGATTAAAATCTGTCCACGAATATGTTTCCCGTGTACGCTTTTCAGTCCAAAAGAGTGCGCGTGTATCGTTGCCGTTAAATTTATCTGTCAAATTTTCCAAAGCGCGTAATCCCGACCATCCTTCGGAAGTGCCGAACTGCTGTGCCATTTCATTGTCGTAAGATGCCGAAATAAGATACTTCGTTCCGCCGTAGCATGTACTGTTAGTACCATCAAAAATAACAGGAAAAATCATTTCGGGCGACAAATCATTATCCGCGCCGAACAAATTTTTATATGTCTGCTCAAGCGAATACTCGCCATTGTCAATAATATCTTTTAAAACGGTTATTGCCTCGGTATATTTTTTCTGTCCGATATAAATTTCGGCATTCAAATAAAGTTTCGCAAGAATTACATCAACAACATACCTGTTTATCCTGCCGTAATTTAACGTGTTTTTTTGCGGCAATTTATCCTGCACAGAGAGCAGTTGTTCTTCAATCCACTTAAACAATACTGCACGACTCACCTGTTCGGGCGAAGTACCGAGCGCAGTATTTTCATCAATCAAAGGAACATTTGCATACAAATCAAGCAAATAATAATAATTAAGCGCACGCAACGCAATAACTTCGGCACGATAACCGCGCACCTGCTCCGAGAGCATTTCGCTAATTCCGCGCTCTGCAAGTTTATCGTCGGTCGTTTCCCTTAAATATTCATTGCCGTACGCAACAGTCATATAAAGACGATTATAAACAAACTGCACAAAGCGGTTACTTGAAGTCCAAACACAAAAATTAAGTTCGGCAATTCCGTCATTTGCCCACGCACAAAGTGCTTCGTCGGTAGTTAATTCCTGCAAATTCCACCATGAACGTATAAACGATACTTCACCTTCGTCGCCAATACCTGTAATATCGGGCATACTCTGAGGACCCGTGTTACCCGTAAGCGAAAAGCCTGCATAAATTTTTGCAAGCATACTTTCGTAAACAGTAGTATCTGCCCACGCTTTTTCGCTTGTCAAATACGTTGCGCCGTCAAGCGGACTTGTGTTTAAATCTTTAATGCAGGACGCACTTAACAACGCTACACATACTATCAATATTATTCGCTTCATAGTATTAAAAAGTCAAATTTAAACCAACCATATAAGTTATCGGTCTCGGATAAAAGTTTGCGTCCAAACCGCCGAAAATTTCCGGATCAAGCCCGTCATATTTCGTAAACACAAACGGATTCTGCACGGCAACATATACGCGTCCCGACAGAGGGAATGCTTTACTTTTGTCAAAATTCCAAATTAAAGTAATATTATCAATACGGTAAAATGAAGCATCCTGAATATAATAATCGGACAATTCCCGATTCATTGCAAAATTCGTAACAAGTGCGCTTTGATACACATTTGACAGAAATTGATTGCGGTAAATTTCACTTGTGGCAGCATGATTTGCGTCCATTCCGTTGTAGTTGTAATTGCCGAGCGAGCCATGCGAAGCGATTTTAAGCTCAAACATTTTATACCGCAACGAAGTTGTAAAACCAAATATTACGGCAGGAGTTGCATTTTTATATATATACAAATCCTGTTCGTTAATCTGTCCGTCATTATTCCTGTCAACATAAAGCCCCTCTATCGGCTTGCCCGAAGCATCATAAACTTGCTCATAAACATAGTACATCCCCGCAGCATAGCCGACTTTATGAATTTTTAACGGTGTACCGCCTGCTGCGCCCGTAGTACTTCCGAAACGGTTGTACGCATTATCTGCCTCACCTGTCAATTGAATAATTTCATTACGGTTATATGCGATATTGAAATCGACATTCCATGTCCAGTTCTGCCTGTCAAAAGGAACAGTGTTAATGGTAAACTCAACACCGTCGTTTTTCAGCGAGCCTATATTTTTAGGAATATATTCGGCAAAATTAGTTCCCGCAGTAACGCGTACTTCGGCGTTAATCAAGTCCTTTGTAACACGGTGATAAACATCAATACTGCCGTTAATCCTGTTATTTAAAAATCCGTAATCAATACCAACGTTATAAGTTGTCGTTTTTTCCCAAGTCAAGTAAGGATTGTATGCCTGCGGGCGGATAACAGGTACCCATTTACCGTTAATCCAATAATTGGCAGCATATCCCTGACTTTGTTGATAGAGTGCTAATGCGGGGTAATCACCTGAGCCAATATCCTGCTGCCCTGTTATACCCCACCCTGCACGGAGTTTTAAATTACTTAACGGTTTAAAATCACGCAAAAATTTTTCTTCATTTATTTTATATGCAACGGCTACAGCAGGAAAAACACCCCAACGGTTTTCTTTCAGAAAGCGGGATGAGCCGTCTGTACGCATTGTAACCGTAAGCAAATAACGGTTTTTTAAAAAATAGTTCGCACGTCCGAAAAATGAAACGAGATAGAGTTCCGACGGCGAGCGCGTCTCAACTTCAACAGGAGTGCCGTCATCGGTAAATTCGCCGATATGTTGTTCAAATGAGTAACTGTTATGTCCGTAACGTTGCCATGAATAGCCTGCTGTTATATCAAAATTATGTACATCAATTTGCTTTTTATACATTGCGTAAAAATCAAGCAGCGGATTGTACCGTTCATCGTTCCAGTCGCGTTTAATCTCATATTTCACTGCTGCCTGCATTGGCGAATTAAGCGGACTGACATACTGTCCCTTACTGTAAGAATAATCAACACCGAGATTTAAATTCAAGTGCAAGTCGGGCAAAAAATGTACTTTATAATCAAATTGAGCATTGCCGATAAATTGTCCGACACGCGAGCGGTCCGTAATCATTTCAAGCATTGCGAGCGGGTTTACGGTACCCTGTCCGTTGATTTCACCCATATTCGTAAGCCACGAAAAGTAGCCGCCATAAGGACTTTCATCGTCATAAACAGGCTTTGTCGGATCCATTACCGTAGCAGTACCGATAGCACCACGATTTGCAAAGCGATTGCCGATATACATTCCTTTTACATTCATGTTTATATTAAGATGATTTTTAAATAAAGACGGTGATAATGAGATATTGCCTGTAATACGCTGAAGATTTTCCGTTTTTAAAATCCCATTCAGATCGGTGTAGCCAATGGAAACACGATAAGGCATAATTTTTTTTACAGAGCCTAACATGCTAAAATTATGTTCGGTGTTGATTGCCGTACGAAAAATTTGTTTTTGCCAGTCGGTGCTGTATGTTCCAAGATTTGACAATACTTCTGCTTCATTTGATTTGCCCGCATACATCCGACTTATCAACTCTCTGTATTCGTCACCCGAAAGAACAGGAATCTGATTTTTCTTTGTGCTTACGGAAACATTGCCGTCATATATAATTTTAATTTTGCCTTCGGCACCTTTTTTAGTTGTGATGATGATAACGCCGTTGGATGCACGGCTGCCATAGATTGCCGTTGCGGAAGCGTCTTTTAAAACGGTGAATGTTTCAATATCGCTTGGATTGATAGAACTCATTGGGTTGCCGACACCGCCCGGTCCGCCGCCAAGCGGAATACCGTCCACAACAATAAGAGGATCATTATTTGCCGAAAGCGATGAGCCGCCGCGAATACGGATTGTTGCGCCGTCTGTTGCCGCGCCCCCATTTTGAGTTACACTGACACCCGCAATTTTACCTGTCATCAAATCCTGAGGATTGGGCGCAAGTCCACGCCCTTTGATATCGGCGGAAATAGACGTTACCGACCCTGTTGCATCTTCCTTTTTTACGGTTCCGTAACCGATAACGAATACTGCGTTCAAAAGTTCAGGAGCAACATGGAAAGTATCATCGTCAGATAACTTTCCTGCCGTATTTTGCTGCGCCTTAACAGGAACATTTGTAATAATTAACAATACGCACAATAGTGCGGTCAACACTCGGTTATACATTGTCAATAAATTTTTTTAACAATTTTTATCCCACGCAAGTTACGAATTTTTTATTAATTCCGTTAAAAATCAAAATATCTATGCGGAGAGAAAATTCTGTCAATCGGTGCGTAAGGCATAACAACAGTATCTTGATTGTGAGTGTTTGATTTGGTGCGGACGGCGGGGTTTACTGTCCGAATGGCGTACAGTCCGAACGCATCCCCGCGTACAGCGTACAAATTCAGTATAACAGTGTCGCCGCTTGCCTCTGCTATTTTCAAATGTCCCCACTGTACGGCACTGTCGGGCAACGGCTCACGTTTGTTAAAATATACTTTGCCGAAATTTGACAGATATACTTCCGCTTTACGTGTACTGATACGCTTTTCAGATGAGTGGCAGCCGCAGCAGGAAACAACATTAAAACTGTCGGCAACCCTGACCATGCGGTAATGTGTGCCGCTCTGCTTTTCGCCCTCACTCTCACCGCGTGTAAAAGCAGTGCCGCCGCTGTCTATCTCTACGCTTACTATATTCTTGTACGAAATATCAAACAGAAAGTTCTCCTGCTCAGCAGTACGTTTGTGCCACCGGCTGCAAGAGCTGCATAAACCGCAAAACACGTATAGAAAAGCAATCAATAATTTTTTCATATTCTTATTTGCGTTTGCGCCAATTCGCCGCCCCGCCCGCCTTTCGGCTTACGGTATATTTTGCACACGGCTCATTTAACGTTAATGATTTCTCATCATCAGTTACATAGCCGTCTTTATAATCAAGGATAAGCATTACTTCGGAGGCAGGCAGACCTGTTATGCTTGCTATCTGCCCGATGGTTATACCTGCTTCAAAACTGTTTTTCACTATCTCTATTGTTTTCTTGCGCTCGCCCTCCGCAAAAGCGTCGCTAAGATAGGTGCGGTGTGTGCGAATAGCATCTTCCACCTTTTCGTAGTAAATCATATCCTGCTCACTGTATGCACTCTCTTCTACTAACGATAATGCCTTGCGAATTTTTGGGTCGGAACCGAGTTGTTCAGGAATATCGCGGGTTTCCTCATTTATTTCAGTTAAAAAACGAAGCCATAAATCGTGCAGTTTTTTTTCACTTTTTTTATCCGGTTTGAATTTCGGCAATTCTATAAAAACAAGTTCCAAACCTTTTATCTGCCTGCGGGTATCGGCAATATTCACCATTTGATAGTGATGATAATACGTTTCAGGGTCAGGGTCAAAAATATCATCTACAAGAGATAAAGCATACACAGGATACAGCAATTTGTAGTCTTCGCCCTTTCTCACCTGACGTATATACGCTTTTGAAGCGTTAAACATCACACGGCTCTGAAAACTGTCGCTCCATTCCATTTGCATTTCCACTATGAAAATACGACCGTCTTCGTCGGTACACTTGACATCAACAATAGAATTTTTTAGAAACGCAATGTCCGGAACAAGTTCGCTTGCCTCGTATTCTATATGCACTATCGGATTCTGTAAAGGCAGCATGCTGTTAAGAAGGCTTATACACAAGTCTTTGTGATGTCCGAAAATCCTCTTGAAAATAAGGTCGTTCTTAGGATCTAAATATTTCATATCGTATTTGCTTTTAGAGTGCTAATATACAAATTAAATTTTTAAAAATCAACAAATTTTTATAAAAAAGGGGCTGCCCCTCTTGAGACAGCCCCTCTTTTTTTTCGTGGTTTTTCGTGGTTTTTCGTGAAAATAATTTACAATTATTCAGGGAAAGCAAAAGAGTGTTCAAATGTTTCGCCGTCAAAAATTACGTTACTTCCTGATGCCCAAACATCATCTGCACCAGCTTTACGCATAATAACCTTGAACGCAAAATTCGCAGGATAATCGCCTGTCCATGTCCATTTGTTATTGCCTATAGACGTCATTGTTCTTTGAGAATCGCCCCATGATTCCGTTGCAAAATTACCTGTAAAGATAATGTCTGAACCGGTAACATAGCCCGCAGTGACAGTTATTGTAAATGTTCCCGTGCCTTCCGACACTCCTCCTGTAGCAGCAACGCCGGCCCATTCGGTAACAACGTCAACAGCATTATTGCTAACATCCATTACACGATTGCCGCCATCTTCCATATTGTCCCAGGACCATTCATCACTCTCAGTAAGTCTATAGGCATATTTGTACTGGCAACCCGATTTAACATCAACGGTAGCAGTATAAGTAGTGCCATCAAAAGACATAACAACAACATTTGCTATATCCCAGTCGCCGACTGCCAAATTACCTACAATACCAACTTCGGCTCCCTCCGGAAGAGGAACAGTTGTTGTCATTGTAAATGTTGCAGTGCCGGCAGGATTTTTAGGTGCGCAAGGTGCCATCTGCCATGATTTAACGTCCACATAAACAACAGCACCGTCAGCAAAGCCGCTCATTTTCGGTTCGCCGTTCTTGCCGTCTGTAGCATTTTCAAGTTCAAATTCGCCCGCACCTTGTAAAATAGTCACATTGTCGCCATCGTCAGTAGCATTTCTGCCCCATTGATAACTCCATGATGAAGTGTTGTCATCGGCAACAGCGCATGCTTTGCCCGCGAGATTGGAACAATAGGGAACGGTAATAGTGTACCATGTTTCCGTTCCTTCAACTTTTGTAAAAGAATTGTTCTTGCTTTCGGGTGACCAGTCATCAGCACAGTTTTCGCCAAAGCCCGCACCGACCATAATAACGCCATTACAAGTGCCTTCCGGAGCGCGTAACGCAATAGTGGTAAAACCCGCAGCGGGATTGGCAACTTCCGGCATTGGCTCTAAGGCAACAACTGTAACATCGGCAGTAACTGCACAAGTGGCGGCAAGACCATTGCTTGTAGTTGCAGTAACAGTTGCAGTGCCTTTACCAACACCTGTAACAATAGCGGTTTTGCTGCCCGAAGAAACAACTGTTACAACTGCTTCATCAGAAGACGACCAGCTGATGGTGTTTGTTGCGTCGGAGGGAGTTAAAGCCGCACTCAGTTCGACAGCCGGAGTAACATCATTGAGAGTTACTTCCGTTTGACTAAGCGTGATAGCGGTTGCCTCTTTTTCCTCTTTTGGCTTTTCACAAGATGTAAACAACATTGCCAAAGCGGCAATGCCTGCAAAGATAAATTTTGATAGTTTCATAATTTTTTGATTTTTGGTTTATATTTATAAATAGTTGGTTTTCAAGTTGCATTTATTTCAATAAAATTTCCCGCGTTCGGCAATGTCTGCAATCACTGTTCTCACTTAATATCCTGGATTTTGATCTAAGTTTGTATTTGCAGATACATCCGTAGCGGGCAACGGATAGATATTATAATGAGCATCTACTGCTTTTCCTTCCTTTACTCCGCCTTTCCATTCCCACAAATAAGCATCGGTAGTAAAGCGATTGTAGCGAACAAGGTCCGTACGGCGTTGACATTCCCAGTACAGTTCACGTCCTCTTTCGTCAAGTATATAGTCTAAATCGTACGAAGAAACAGGCTGCAATTTCGCACGATCGCGCAGAAGATTAAGATACCCGATTGCAGTTGCCTCATCGCCGCCGCTGCCGCCGCGTTTTACCGCTTCGGCGTAAATAAGATACATTTCGGCAAGACGGAAAAGAGGATAATCGTTATCGGCATAACCGCCGACAGGATCATTGCCGAATTTATCGCCTCGTTTCAATATTGTATCGCACTCTGCAAGCGTAAGGGTCGAGGGTATATTACGGTACTTGTATCCTGCTTTGCCGTAGGTATATCTTGTCGGATTATCCCCTATCCACTGCTCTTTACCAACAAATAAAGCACGTTTGTCCGCCGCGTCAAACTTGTCTGTAAAATCGCCTCTAAAACGATAGCCCGCCCAAGTAGCGTTGTCGAACAGACCGTAATGCAATAATGTTGTGTGATAGCTATTGACACCGGTATCAGCCTGATATTCACCGTTTGATGAACAGTTGATAAGGAAAGTCATACCGCCGTAATTCTTTGTATGCAAGCCATCGTAGTTAATAGAATATATAATTTCGGGATTGTTTTTGTCATTGTCGTTAAGAAACAGATCTTCGTATCTTCCGGGGCGCAGAGAGTAGCCCGAATTTATAACCTTATTTGCATAAGTAATCGCCTTGGTGTAATATTGAACATCATCTCCCGGACTTCCGACAGGGCTTTTATAAACATTTGCATTCAGATACATTCGTGCGAGTAAAGCCCATGCAGCCGCCTGATCGACGCGTCCGTATTCGTTTGCTTTCGGCATTTTTAATTTTCCCCCATCGCCAAGATCCATAAGTTCACTCTCAATATAATTAAAGAGTTCGGAACGTGAGATTTGATCAGGCATTATACCGAGATTATCGTTTTCGGTAATAAAAGGAGGATTGCCAAAAACATCCATTAACACCCAATACTGAAAAGCACGTATATAGCGGGCTTCTGCAGAGAAATAAGCGATTTCCTTTTTTTCCGCATCAGTGAAATTCTTTGCAGCAAGTTCGGCATCGGTACAGTTGCGCATAAAGTCATTTGCATACATTATTTGCAGCAGAGATTTACTGTAAAGTCCGACAGTAAAAGGGTTAGTAGAAATAAAGTCAAGATTGTTCATTTCGGGAATACCTTCGTCGGTCCATATACAATGCGCTTCATCGGTAGGAAGTTCCTGATGATTAAAAAAGCAACGCAAAAAGTCGGCATATTTGCCCTCGTCAAGCCCTGCAATATCGGCAGACCCCGCAGGACCGGTATTGCCTGTAAGAGTCATAGCACCATATATTTTGGCAAATGCCATTTTGTATCCCTCGACATCTCTATAAACATCTACTTTTGTCTTATCATTAACAGGAAATTTATCCAAATCCTTTAAACAGGCAGTAAACAAAATAGCAGCAACACATAACAGCGCGGCTACGGCAGAGTATTTTATTAAATTCTTCATATCTGTATTTCTTTTAAATTACTAATAACTAAATTTTATTCCCAAACTGAAAGTTCGCGGATAAGGATATATATCCGAATCAATACCTCCTGCAATTTCAGGATCAATACCTTGATACTTTGTCAGAGTAAATACGTTCTGAACAATAAAATTTACCGACATTTTAATTCCTTTTCCCAAGTTGCCGAAATTATAGCCGAGAGAGATATAGTCCATCTTTAAAAAAGAAGCGTTCTGAATATAATAATCGGATATTAATTGACGGTAATAGAAAGCACTGTTATAAATATCGTCAGGAGTATTTGAAAGGAAGTTGTTAGGATTAAGTATTTGCGAGTAGTTAGATACATCGGAAGCAATGTTGTAATACATATAGTTTCCAATACTTGCCCGAAGAGAAGTAGCAAAAGTCCAGCGTTTATAGTCTATATTGATATTAAATCCCAAAAATACCAACGGCTCTGGAGATTTGTAGCGGTAGCGGTCCAATTCATTTATTGACCCATCTTCATAGAGGTCGTAATATTGCCCCTCTATTGGCTTTCCGTTGTCGTCATACATTTGCTTATAGACATAAAAAGAATTGGGAGAATATCCAACGGAATGAATCTGAATAAAATTATTAGCTGTAATTCCGCCTGTGAGCACACCCGGGAAAGACGTATCGGCATCGTTTAGCGTCAGTTTTGTAATTTTTGTCTGGTTTAAAGTAACATTTAAGCCTAAATCTACAGTCCAGTTTTTATTATCAACAGGAACATAGTTAAAATTAAATTCAATACCTTTATTTGTCATTGAGCCGATATTTTTTATAATGCGGTTAGTAAAGTTAGAGCCAAGCGGAACGTTTACTTCATTTAAAAGGTCGGTAGTAACTTTATAATAGGCATCAATAGAGCCGTATATCCGTCCTTTGAGAAAGCCATAGTCAAGACCGGCATTATAGGTCGTTGTCGCTTCCCAGTGACGGTCGTTGTCGTATCCTGCGGGACGCCACATATAATAGAACTTATCGCCAAACTGGATCATAGCGGTATTTTCACTTTGGCTGTAGCGGGAAAGATAGTCGTAGTTTCCAACTTCCTGCTGACCCGTCATACCCCAGCCAAGACGGAGTTTAAGATTGGAAACTGCCGTATTGCCTGCAAGAAAATTTTCTTTGTTTATAAGCCATGCTGCCGAAACAGCAGGAAAATAGCCCCAACGCTTTTGAGGCGAAAAGCGGGATGAAGCATCGGCGCGGATAGATGCCTGAATAAGATATTTGCCATCCCAGCCATAGTTGGCGCGTCCGTAAAAAGAAATCAAAATATGTTCATCTTTACCAAAAGGGAAAACAGGCTTATTAAGCGTATCCTGCCTGTTGTATTTTAACGTTGGAAAGTTATCTTTTATCGTTTTCCAGCTTTGATACGTATATCCTCCCATAACGTCAAAATGATTTTTGCCCAAGTCTTTTGCATAAGCGAGATATGCTTCAAAAAGGAGGTCTGTACGATTTTCATTATACTGTGTATATTGCCCGCCCTGATTGGAATATTGCGGCGACCACGTTTCATGGATAACATCCCCGTGTCCGTTAACAACATCAAATCCGAAATTGACATTGGCTCTTAAATCGGGCAGAAAATGGAATTTATAATCTGCCTGTACATTGCCAAAACCGCGGTAAGCGTGTCCGACATCCGTTTTTGAGTACAGTAACGAAACAGGGTTGCTTGTAGCCATAGGATTGCGGTAACCGGGCGTGTTTTGCCATTGCCAATAGCCATTGAACTTATCCATACCGCTTGCAGTTACAGGTTTTGTCGGGTCCATACGAATGGCTGCACCGATAGCATCACCATTTCCAAAATGACTTTTAGCATAAGAGCCTCTTAAATTTACATCAATTTTAAGATGGTCCTTAAACAGAGACGGCGATACGTTTACAGCACCTGTTACTCTCTGTATATTGTCGGTTTTAAGAAGACCATCCTGCGTAAGATAGCCAACAGAAACACGGTATGGCGTATGAGGCAGTCTGCCGCTGACAGCCAAACTGTTATCCGAAGAAAAAGCAGGGCGGTAAATTTCTTTTTGCCAATCGGTATTTGCATATTTTCTAACACCGTCTTCAGTATATCCGAGATAGCCCAAATAACGAGCTTTTTCCGCCAAAGTTGCATAGCCGTTATATTCTTCTATAAGTTTTTTAAACTCATTGCCGCTAAGAACATTTGTCTTGCGGTAAACAGTGGCGACACTGTTTACTGTTTGAAAGTCAATGTTGATTTTTTTGGAAGCATCCTGCTCGCCGCCGCCTCTTTTGGTAGTAATAATTATAACACCGTTGGAAGCCCGCGAGCCGTATATAGCGGTTGCAGATGCGTCTTTAAGGATTGTCATTGATTCTATATCGTTGGGATTTAGAGAAGACAGCGGATTTGTCTGTCCCGATATTCCATCGTTGGATATGGGAAGCCCATCTATAACAATAAGCGGGTCGTTACTTGCATTTAGCGAAGCACCGCCGCGAATACGAATACGGTTGCCGTCGCCTGCACGACCCGATGAGGGTGTAATATTTACACCTGCAACTTTGCCTGCAATAAGAGCCGAAGCATTTGTAACAACGCCTTTTCTGAAATCACCCTCACTGACAGAAGAAACAGAACCTGTAAGTTTCTCTTTTGAAGCAGTGCCGTAGCCTACTACAACAACTGCCTGCAAACTTTGAGCGGAACTGCCCATAACTACATCAATTAAGGATTTCCCTTCAACGCTGATTTCCTGCGAAGCCATACCTATACAGGAAAAAATCAAGACAGCATTTTCGGGAACAGTAATAGAATAATGCCCGCTGACACCGGTAACTGTTCCAATTATCGGGGCAGAATTTTTTACTGCAACCGATACACCGGGAATGCCATCCTTTTCCTCACTACTTGTAACCTTACCCGAAACGGTTATCTGTGCCGCATGTTTTCCTGATGTTTGTGCCAATGCCGCCCCAACCGTAAACAAATTAATGAGCAACCATAAAAAAATTTTTCGTTTCATAATTTATTTATTATTTTTTATATTCTAATTCCATATAAAATAAAAACCACCGTTTAAATTAAACAGTCTGAACAATACTGAATTTGTTTGATTATTGTCACTAAATAGAAACATCAACTGAAAATCAACGAAAAAATCAGTTAATGCCTCTTGCATATTTCAAAAAAAAATATTAAATTTATAGTCGCGTAACGATGATAATGTAACTCATTGAAAACCACAAAAATAGATAAGAGCGGAGAAATAAAAAGAAAATTTTCGTACCGTTTAATTTAAACGGTGGTTTTAATATAAATATAAAAAATAATAAAATGATTAAAAAAATTTTACTTGTGTTGTTATCTATGGTCCTTTCAGGATTGTTTGCGGCAATGGCACAGCGTACGGTTTCGGGTACGGTCGTTGATTCCAAAGGTGATCCGGTTATCGGAGTAAACATTATCGAAAAGGGACGGTCGGGCGGTACGGTAACCGATCTTTCGGGGCGTTTCACGATTCAGGCGACTTCACTTGAAGCAACATTGCAGTTTTCTTTTGTCGGAATGTCCACAATTGAGGCGTTGGCAGGCGATGTTGACGGGAAAACGGTAACCCTGTCGCAGAACTCCAAACAACTTACTCAAGTTGTTGTTGTCGGATACGGAACAGCCACAAAAGAGAAACTTACGGGTGCTGTAACTTCTGTCGGCGAACGTGAGTTCCGTCAAGGTCTTAACACCAACGCATCTTCGCTTATTGCAGGTAAAGTCGCGGGTGTAAGCATTACCCAAAACGGCGGACGCGCCGGTGACGGCGCGACTATCCGCATACGCGGCGGTGCATCTTTAAATGCGAGCAACGATCCTCTTATTGTTGTTGATGGACTGCCGATTTCAAACGATGGTATTTCGGGTCAGACAAATGCACTTGCATCTATAAATCCGAATGATATTGAAAGCATCAATATTCTTAAAGATGCTTCGGCAACTGCTATTTATGGTTCGCGTGCTTCAAACGGTGTTATTATTATCACTACAAAAAAAGGAACATCGGGCGAAGCAGGCAAAAAGTTCTCCGTTGACTTTACGACAAACAATTCCATTGCGACAATAGCCCGAAAAGTAGATGTTCTCAGCGGAGACGAATTTCGCAAACTCGTAGAGAATTATCCGAATTACTCAGATACGAAAGAGCGCGACAGATACGCCGGTTATCTCGGATATTATAATAACGGATTAAGAATGTATGCAAATACCGACTGGCAAGACGAAATTTACCGCCTTGCTTTTACTTCCGATAATGTTCTTTCAATAAGCGGTGCGCCAAAGTATCTTCCGTACAGAGTATCTGTCGGCTATACAACACAGGACGGTCTTTTAAAAACAGACAATGTGCAACGCACAACTGCTTCAATAGCGTTAAGTCCGAGTTTATTAAAAAATCACCTTAACATAAACGTTAATGTAAAGGGCAGTTACAGCAGAAGTCATTTTGGAAATGGCGACGCCATTGGTGCGGCGCTCCGTATGGATCCTACAAAGCCTGTAACGGCAAAGGATATGAAGCCTTATAATGATTACTGGCAGTGGGAAACAACACCGGGTACACAAAACGGAATGGCAACCTCAAATCCTGTATCTCTGCTTAATTCAAAAAGCGATGTGGGTAATGCACTGCGCAGTTTCGGAAACTTGCAGATTGACTATAAAATTCACGGTTTTGAAGACCTCCGCGTTAATGTAAATATGGGATACGACCTTGCAAATGGCTACGGCACAGTTAGAAGAGAAGCATGGGCACCGGGTACTTATTTTTTAAGCGGCGAATTGAGCAAATACAATCAGTTAAGGGACGACAGGATGTTTGAAGCATATCTTGCATATTCAAAAGATATAGACAAGCACCATGTAGATGCTATGTTTGGCTACACGTATCAGAGTTGGAAAACAGTAAGCGACAATTACAATGCGTACAATGCGGTTGATACTAACGGCAATGCTATTGAAAGTTGGGATGATGCAAATGCTTTATCAGACGGTCTTGTCGTAAAACGCAGCACTCCTGATTTTCCGGACGATATTCAGGAACACGTGCTTATTTCTTTCTACGGACGTGCAAATTACAGTTATGACGACCGCTATATTGCTCAATTCTCAATAAGAAGGGACGGTTCAAGCCGTTTTGCTCCGAAAAACCGTTGGGGATGGTTTCCGGCGGCCTCTGTTGCGTGGCGTATAAATAACGAAGCGTTCCTTATTGACAACAGCACTGTTTCCGAACTTAAACTGCGTCTTGGCTGGGGTATGACAGGACAGCAGGAAGTAGGAAACTACGAATACCTGTCGCGTTACAGCCAAAGTACAAATACCGCACAGGTACAATTTGGCGATGAATTTTATTATATGTGGAGACCCGCAGGGTATGACGACGGCAGAAAGTGGGAAGCGACAACGACCTATAACGCCGGTATTGACTTCGGATTTCTTAAAAATCGTATTTACGGAAGTGTTGATTACTATTATAAAAAGACAACCGACCTCCTGAACCTTGTATCAATACCGCTCGGCAGCAACTTTACAAACCAGATAATAAAAAATATAGGCGGAATGGAAAATCAGGGTATAGAGCTTAACATTAACGCCAACGTTGTAAATAAAAACGATTTTTCTCTTGATGTGGGATACAACTTTACCTGGAATACAACAAAAATTACAAACCTCACTCTTAACGATAAAAACTACGTTGGTGTGCCGACAGGCGGTATTGCAGGCGGAACAGGAAATAATATACAGATACATTCCGTAGGTTGGGCACCATATACTTTCTATTGTTATAAACAACTTTATGATGTAAACGGTAATCCGATAGATGGAGCATACGCCGATCTTAACGAAGACGGATCTATAAATGAAAACGATCTTTACCGCTATAAAAGCCCGCAACCAGACTTCTTTATGGGCTTTAACTTTACTTTCAGTTGGAAAGGACTGTCGCTGTCGTCCTCATTAAGGGCAAATATCGGCAATTATCTTTACAACAATGTTAATTCCGACGCCTCAAACTATTCACAAATTCTGAATCCTAACAACTTTTTGTCAAATACTACGGCAGATATTTATGGTTCAACATTTTATAACCGCTCTCTGCTTTCCGACTGGTATATTGAGAATGCCTCATTCCTGAAAATGGATTATCTCACTCTTGCCTGCGACTTTGGCAAACTTGGCGGTAAAGTTGGTCTTGCTCTGAATTTTACAATAAATAATGTATTTACTCTTACAAAATATACAGGTATTGACCCCGAAGCAAACGGTATTGATAATAATTATTATCCGTTTCCCCGCACTTTTAACCTTGGTATAAAGTTAAGATATTAGTGTTAAATGAGTTATGATATATTTAATAAAATAAAAAATAATTATATGAAGCGATATATTAATATTATGATGGTGTCTTTCCTTGCACTTTTTGTTTTTGCAGCATGTATTAAGGATCTGGACAAATTTCCTGCAAACGACAAAACAAAGAAAGATGTTTATGCCGATGCCGAGGGCTATAAAATGGCACTCGCAAAGGTTTACGGCTGTATGACACTTTCAGGCAATCAGGGTCCTGCGGGCAGTCCCGATGCGTCAGGTCTTGATGAGGGCGGTAATGGCGACTTTTTGCGCTGTTTCTTTAACCATCAGGAAATGCCGACGGACGAGGTACACTGTATATGGAGTGATCCGGGTGTGCCTGAACTTAACAATTTGAGTTTTGTTTCTACCTGTGCTTTTACAACAGGTCTTTACAACAAGTCGTTATTACAGATTTCGTATGCAAATGATTTTCTGCTTAACTGTACCGAAAGCGAACTTGCCACACATGACCTTACAAGTGCGGAACAAACAGAAATCGGTTACTATGCTGCCGAAGCAAGATTTTTGCGTGCTTTTCAGTACTGGATACTTATGGATGTATTTGGCAATCCGCCGTTTTTTACCGAAGCGGACGAACTTGGCGGACTGCCGCGTCAAATAAGCCGTTCCGACCTTTTTGATTATGTTGAGAGCGAACTTCTTGACCTTGTAAATAACAATCTCTTAAAGGCACCGAAAGCAAACGAATACGGCAGGGTGGATATGGCGGGTGCTTATGCACTTCTTGCACGCCTTTATCTTAATGCGAACGTTTATAAAAGCCCTGTCGGAAGCCCCGGCGATAATACCGAGTACTATACAAAAGCACTTACATACGCAAACATGGTTCTAAATTCCGGCTATTCGTTAAAAACATCAACTGCGGGAAGTGAAATCGGCGTTTATGAAAGTTTATTTCTTAACGATAACAACAAAAACAATCCTGAAGTTATTTTCTCACTCAACTACGATGGTCTTCATTCAAAAAGTTATGGAGGCATAACATTTCTTATAAATTGTGCTTCAAACGGCGATTATCAGAAAGACAGTAATTACAGAGATAAACTCTGGCATTATGGAATTTTTACAAATGCCAACTGGGCAGGGTATCGCGCAAGGGGTGAGTTTTCCGATAAATTTACTGCCGATGACAAGCGTTATCTGTTTATAGGAAAAAATAAGAGCCTTGGTGATTATCCGCTTGATTATACTTACGGTATGGCAACATATAAATATCGCAATATCTCATCTACTCTTACCCGTGCCCAGCGCGACACTGTACTGAAACATCGTGAGAATGAAGTATTAGACGTATTTGGAAACGATCCCAACGGCGAATTTGCCGACAACGATTATCCGCTTTTCCGTCTTGCCGAAATATATCTGATTTATGCAGAAGCAGTAAAACGCGGCGGCAGCGGCGGAAATGAAGGTACCGCACTTGGCTATCTCAATGAATTACGCAGCAGAGCAGGTCTTTCAAATATCGGATCCTATGATCTTAATTATATTCTTGACGAGCGTGCAAGAGAACTTTATTGGGAATGTCAACGCAGAACCGACCTTGTACGTTACAACAGATTTACAACAAATGATTATATATGGGAATGGAAAGGCGGCGTAAAGAGCGGACAGAGTGTTGACGCTTACTTTAATATCTACCCTATTCCGCTTACCGACTTGCAGGCAAATACTAATTTGAAGCAAAATACCGGATACTAAAAATAAAAACGCATTATAAACAGTTATATATGTATATTATGAAAAATATATTTAAAATTTCGGCACTTTGTCTGTTGCCTTTAGTATTTGTAATATCGTGCAACAAAGTTGAAGACCGCATAACCGTGCCTGACCCTTCAACATGGACAGTACCTGTTTTGCAGCCATTTGATACCGTAGGGGTAACAAAATCATCTGTTGCAAACGGCACAATGGTCTTTCGCTATAATCTTGTCGATTGCGGACAACCAAAAGTGCTGTTGCAATATTCCATATATGCAAAAAAGGGCGATTTGAAGCCGGTGAAAATCGGCAGTTCTTACAGCGACAGCGTAGAAGTAAGTTATAAGGCGATAAACACTGCATTTCACTCAATAGGCGTTCCTGTAGGTGAATGGAGTGAAATGGATTTTTACGTTCGTGTTTCGGTTGGCAGCGGCATAAGCGAAGTGGGTAAAAACTCCGAGAGTATTCGCGCTATTGTTACTGCAATTTCACTTATTCCCGAGCCTGTCTATCTTGTAGGAAATATATTCGGTGCGCCCGAATGGAGCATAGATAACCCTCTCTTTATCTTCTTCAGAGACGAGGAATATGCAGTCGGAAATGTATATAGCGGCTATTGCAATGCAGGCGAATTTAAGGTTGTGGAAGGTGCACTTGGCGACTGGAATTCAGCCGGTGTATATGGCAAGGACGATGAAGGAAAGCTCACGCATCCGGGTAACAATATTTCAATTGCGGCAGCGGGATATTACACAATTACCGTAAACACAGGTGAGATGACATATTCTGTTGCGGCTTTCGGCAGTCCGAACGAAACGGAATACACATCCGTAAGTATTATCGGTGATGGTATTGGCGGCTGGGAAGCAGCAAACGATATTATAATGGATGCGACCTCGTATGATTCTCACATTTACACAAAAGACAATGTAACGATTAACGGCGAAGTAAAGTTCAGGGTTAATCAGGACTGGACAGTGAACTGGGGCGGAACAACCTTTCCGTATGGACTTGGTAGTCCGGGCGGTGATAATATAAATGTCCCGGACGGTACATATTTTGTGAAAATAAATACCCATACGGGACATTACATGTTTATAGGGAAAGATTAACAGCAATAAATAAAATTATTAAACTAAAATCAAAAAATTATGAAAAAATTATTTTCGGTAATTGGCGCAGTAGCATTATTTGCAATACTGGCACTTGTATCCTGCAAGAAAGAAAAGGAAAAACTTGAAGACGGTATTTACATTTGTGGTGATGCAACTCCGTACGCAGAGCCTGCGGCAGCTTCAATAATGCACAAAACCGTTGACGGTGCCGCGGGGCAAGTAAGTAACACACTGCTCGAATACTATGTTCCTCTTCAGGCAGGAAAGACATTCCAAATAGCAACTGTTATAGACAACAATGTTGAAACAAAAGTGGGTGGTACGCTCGCAATGACTTACTCTGCGTTGCCGGCAAATTATTATAATCTCGCAGCAGGAGGAACTTTTTCAGTAGCGGAGAACGGTGTTTATCACATTACCTATGAAACGGTGCTTGGTAAGGTGGTAATTGCAAAAGTTAACAAAATGAGCGTGTTCGGAAGCGAATTCGGCTGGGGCGATGCCGATATGACTGCATCTAACGACGGAAAGACTTACACTCTTACTAATGTAAAATGTGCAGCAAATTCCGAATGGAAAATTCGTTATAATGCTTTTTGGGACATTGGCGTTGACGACACTGCTGCTCCAACTGTAAAAGTTGCTACCTCATGGGGACAGGGAACAAATGGTGTTGTGTTTGAGGGTACAACCGGTACAATGGATCTTCTTCCCGCCGGAGGTAATATAAGTATTGATGCTTGTGACAAGCAGGGAATTTATACTTTTACAATGAATCTCGTTGACGGTGCATGGGTTGCAACAATGACAAAAACAGGTGAAGTTACAATGACGGGTGAGCCCAACGACGACGCTCACAAACTTTCATTTATCGGTACATTACTCGGTACTTCATGGGATACCGACCACGATCTTACTTATGTAAGCACAACTGATGGTGTTTCCCTTTATACTTACGGTTCTTTGGCATTCGTTGCCGATAACGAATTTAAAGTTCGTCAGGCACACGACTGGGGCATTTCTTACGGTTATCTCGCAGGACATATTCTTGAGAACGGTGAAGTACGTGATGCGGAGACAACACCTGCATCCAATTTTGCAGATTCCGGCGGCAATATAAAGGTTCTTGCCGACAAAACCTACACAAAAGTAGAATTTAAGATCAGCTGGACATGCACCACTGACTGGACAGTGAATTTTATTGAATAGTTTTTAGGGTGCGGCGCCAAACTTTGGAAGCGCAACCGTCCGATAGAAAAGGGGCTGTCCCAAGAGGGGCAGTCCTTTTTCCATTTTCTGCGTTTTTATTGTATATTTGCAGTGTGATTTCAGGTTCGTAATAAATAAAAACAGTCATTATGGCAACATCAGCACAACAGTCAACGCCCTTAAATCCGGTACAGATTCATTTGCTTCAAATGTTTAACTACTCAAAAAGTGAAGAAAGTTTAAACGAGTTAAAAAATGTTTTAAGTCAGTACTATCAGAATAAGTTAAAAAATTAACTGACGAGTATTGGGAAACACATAATTTAACTGATGAAATGATGGATGAATTTGCTTACGGACACGATAGAATCTCAAAGAAATGAAAGTGGTGATAGATATGCTGACGACAACAATATTGAAGAATTTAAGAGAATACTTACAAATGAAATAAACATGTAAAAAAGGCGGAACGCCAAATTCCGTCTGTTTTATGATCTTCCTGATTATCTATCCATAATTTTACGGCATAATCGGCTTTCAGAGGAAGCCAAAAATCACCACCGTTATTCTTTATTTCACGCGAGCCGTCCTTCAATCGTTACATTACTTGTTGCCTGTAAATTTAACACGAAATCTTTCTTCACAATTACATTCGATAACATTTATAATATGCGTCAAAGCCGTCTGCAAACCATATCTGTTTTTGGCAATAACGGATATTTTGTCTGCATTTGCCGTTTCAGGAGTATAATCATACCACAACGTGTCCGCAATAGTAGTTTTAGCCGGTACATCGTTGATATAAAGATAAACCGTATCGGTATTATTTGCTTTTACCTTTATAGTTACAGTCTCGTTCTTTTTAACGTCCACATCATTGGCAGGCACAAGTGAAGTAATTACAGGTGTGGGAATTTCACTGTTTTCTACTGTGAGTGTGAGCGGACCGCCTGTTACGGAAAATTGAACATCACCGCTAACAACACCGTCCGAAGTAATTACCAAATTGCCTCTGTCGGTATAAAGTCCATCAGGTAAAACCGTAAGAACTGCATAACCGCTTTTTTGTCCGACAGGAATAATTATCGTATCGTAAGATAAAGTGTAGTCCGTATCTTCAGTACCACCGCCTACACTGACGGCAATTTTTATTTGCTGTCTGTAATTAACGGGGATTGTTGCACTTATTGTATTGGTGCGATTATCCGTTTCGTTAGCAGTTGCAGTACTTTGCGTTAGGGTGATAACAGGTGCAATTACTTCAATGCTATGTTCATACTCATCCGTACTGTTTGCAACTGCACCACCCTCGCTGTAGCCGTACGCACGCAAAATATCCTTTAACATTGCAGATAATGTAAGTACGGTATCTAATTTACCCTCTGCTTCATCGTTATAAACGAGATTTTTGTCAAGCGTCAAAAGCGAAGTCTCCCCCATTTTTACTTCCACAGGATATTTCTTACCGTCATTAAGAGTGTTATCAACATATTTTTCTATAAGTAATTTTACTTTTTCACCCTGATAATACTGATAATAACCATCTTTATTTGTTCTTTCATATACATCTGTTGCCCATACGCGAACGGAAAAAGAATGAATATCTTCGTAAAAATCGCCTGAGTTGTTTTTCTCCTCCAATATATTATTGCCGCTACCGTTCCCTGCTGTGCGGAATAGCCACTTATAACCCTTAACGTCTTTTAGAAGCCCCCAGCCCTGTAACGGATAATTGTTACCGTCAAGTTCATATAAAGAAGACATATTTTTTATAGTGTATGTATATAGATAATCGGTTACTTTTGTCATCTTGAATTTGTTTTCGGGAATATCTACCCACACTCCGGAATTAACATATTTACTTTTGTCGTCTTCAAACACTACTCCGCCCCATACATAGAGATCGTCGTTATTGTAGAATTTAAGGTCAGTATTTTGGATTGACGATGATGACGTATTAAACGTTATTGTGAGAGAATCACCCTGTACCTGCCATGCGGGAAGTAATGTCATTCTTGGGGCTGAAGTACTTAATTTTACCTGTACGGTGCTTTCGCAGCCTGTTACATCATAAGTTGCCGCGAGCGTATAAATACCGCAGGCAAGATTTTGAAATGTGTAAGGTGCTGTTTGCGGATCGCCGTTGTTTAACGAAACCTGACTTGCATTTCCAAGTGTAACATAAATGGAGCCGTCATTATTGGCAGCACTTGACGGAGTTACCTCAGGCGTAATTTCCGGAGTCGTTTTATCTATAGATACAGTTGTCTGTTCGGTAGTGAAACATCCGTTTTTATCAATAACTTTTACCGTATATGTTGCCACATCAAGGTCCCTGTAAATGTAGCCCGAAATTTGCTTGTTTTCATCAATACTGCCGTTTAAACGTATATCGTATCTATTGTCTTGATAGGGTTGTCCGCCGCTAACTGTCACTTTTATACTTCCCGAATCCGCACATGTTACAGGACCTGGGGTAAGTGTTACCATCGGAAGTTCGTTTATTGTTACGCTTACGCTTTTTGAACTGTATTTACAGCCCTCCAACGCTGTTGCTTTAAGCGTTGCGCGTACTGTATAATTTGTATTTGCAGATAATTCGGGAGTTGTAAGAACACCGTTTGCGTACACGGCACTTCCAATAGCAGCGTCGTCTGCTTCGTTATACAACTCATATTTAAAAATGCCGTCATTATAGCCGTTAATAGTTATATTTGCTTGAGTATTGGGGCAAATTGATACGTCTGAAACATTTGGCTCTGCGGGAGGCGTGCAGTTTACTACGGTAAGATTATCAATAGTCGTATCGCAGCCATTACTTGCCGTAACTACCACACTGTACGAACCGGCAGACAGATTTTCAAAATTGTGACTGACTGTAATATTGTTTGCAACCACGTCATTGTCAACCCCAATTTTCTTTAATATTACGGTAAAAGGGATCCCACCTAACGTTCCTGTTGTAACGCTTATTTTACCCAAAGCCGTTACAGGTGAAGATTTTTGAACAACAGCCGCAACGGCTTCACTCGGAACAGGTTTTACCGTCAGTACGGATATTTGGGAAGATGTTTCACATTCTCCTGTTCCGTTGTATCCGCTACCCTGCAATGTATAATTTCCCGCAGGGAGATAGTTCGGAACTGTAACGGTAGAGCTGCCGCTGTTTGTTGCAACACCCGCATTTGCGCTGTTGTACAGAGTGTAAGTAACTCCTGCTGCATAATTTCCTATTGTGAGCGTTGTACCTGTACCCTTACATATATTTTGCGCACCGCTACTCACAACAGGATCTGCAGGCGGAATGCAGGCAAGTTCTGTAACAGTAATATTGCTTATTGTAACATCACCGCAACCGTCTGCGCCTGTAATAACGGCTTTATAGTCGCTTGCGGGCGGAAGGTCCGTAAATGTTGTATCGCTATGTTCACCGCTAATATAACCTGTCATGTTTATGCTTTCGGAATTGCCCGTAAGAACGATTGTAAAGGGCTTTACCCCTTTTATCCCTGCTGTAAACCGAATTTTACCGTCCTGCTCGCCATTTGTGGCATTAGTAACATTAGTACTGAAATCCGACGGTTTTTCCTTTATATTTACGACAACCGTTGCTCTGTCCGAAATATCACAACCTGCGGGAGCATTTGTTTCATGCACTTGCAGATAATAAGTTTTTGCTTCATTAAATGTTTCGGAAACGGTAATACTGCCTGTGTTATTGTCACTGCCAACCTTACTGCCTCCGGATGCTTCTGTCCACAGGGAGTATAAGGGAGATGTGTAATCAGTGTGATTTGTAACTGTAATGACGGCTGCCATACTTCCCGCACAAACTGCCTCTACCGTAACAGTCGGTTCGGCGGGGTTTGAACAGTTTGCGTCTTTGTCTAAAACGGTTATATTTATTGCTTCGGCAAGTGTAAAATTAACGTTACTAAGCCCTGTAACGCTGCTAATTCCGATTGTTACATTTTTATTTTCTGCTTTTGCGTGGTCGTCGTTTGCGGTAAGAGTTGTGTATGCAGAAGTACTGCCTGCCGGAATAGTTATTGTTTGTGTGCCTGTAAATTCGGAGATACCCGAAAGCGTAACAGTGAGGTCGGCAATTGCAGGTACCGGGATAGTTGCCGTTACTTTGAGATTATT
>JAIRNR010000019.1 GCA_031257915.1 Bacteroidales bacterium | reverse complement strand
TTTTTCAATCTGATAATATTTTCTGTTGTTCTCGGCATTTACAGTTTAAAAATATTAGGTATATTTTTAATCGCAAGTGTGTTGTATATATTGTGGATAGTGCTGTTTCTGAAGAAGCGCAAGGAGTTGGACTATAAACGTTTTGCACAGGCGTCAGCCGAGCAGAGCAATCTGTATCAAATGATAACGGGCATGCAGGAAATAAAGTTGAACAACTGCGAAAAACAGAAGCGTTGGGAATGGGAAAATATTCAGGCAAAACTGTTTCGTGTAAGCGTAAAAGGATTATCACTGAGCCAGTATCAACAGGCAGGCGGTTTTTTTATCAACGAAGCGAAAAATATAATAATATCTTTTTTTGCAGCGAGTGCCGTAATAACAGGTAATATGACACTTGGTATGATGATGGCGGTTCAATATATAATCGGTCAGTTAAATTCCCCCATATCTCAACTTATCGGCTTTGTACAAAGTGCGCAGGACGCAAAAATAAGTTTAGAGCGTTTGGGCGAAATCCATAACCGCGATGATGAAGAAAACGCAAATGAAAATAAGGTAACATTACTGCCGCAGAACAGAGATATAAATATTGAGAAGGTAATGTTTCAGTACGGCGGTGCGCACAGCGAAGTTGTTTTAGATAATATTACTTTAAAAATTCCGGACGGCAAAATAACCGCGATAGTAGGTATGAGCGGTAGCGGAAAAACAACTCTGATAAAATTATTACTTGGTTTTTATACCCCTGTGAAGGGCGA
Organism: Bacteroidales bacterium; assembly: GCA_031257915.1. Lineage (GTDB taxonomy): Bacteria > Bacteroidota > Bacteroidia > Bacteroidales > P3 > JAIRNR01. Next base: position 117,519 of record JAIRNR010000019.1, on the reverse strand, counting down.
GATAAAAATCGGTGAATACAATCTTGAAAATATAAATACTCATATATGGCGTGACCACTGCGGTGTTGTAATGCAGGACGGTTTTATATTTTCCGATACAATCGCCCATAATATTGCCGTAGGTGATGAAGTGATTGATAAAAAACGGTTGCTTAATGCTGCGCGGATAGCGAATATAGATGAGATGATTGAACGTTTGCCGTTAGGTTATAATACAAAAATCGGTCAAGAGGGACAGGGTATAAGTCAGGGTCAACGTCAACGTATCTTAATCGCTCGTTCCGTTTATAAAAATCCGGATTATATTTTTTTCGATGAGGCGACAAATTCATTAGATGCGAATAATGAGCGTGTGATAATGGAAAACCTGAACGAGTTTTTTAAAGGTAAAACAGTAGTAATCGTAGCGCACCGTTTAAGTACGGTAAAAAATGCGGATAATATAGTTGTGTTGGAAGATGGCAAATTAGTAGAACAGGGTTCGCACAGGGAACTGACAGCGATAAAGGGAAAATATTACGAGTTGGTAAAAAATCAATTAGAATTGGGAAATTAAAAAATGGAAGAACAGTCTGATAAAAATATAGAATTAAAAAGTCCTTCGGTGCAGGAAATATTAGGTCGTCCTCCGCGCAGTATAATCCGCTACGGCACAACCGTTATTTTTATCGTTATTGCGTGTCTGTTTATCGGCAGTTACTTTTTTAAATATCCCGATATTCTCACAGCCTCTATAACAGTAACGACTGAAAATTTGCCGGCAGGTGTAACAGCAAAAACTACCGGCAGAATAGATACTCTTTTTGTCTATGAGAAACAAACAGTGCAAAAAGGGGCATTGTTGGCACTGATAGAAAATCCAGCTTCGCTTAGCGATATACTTCTGTTAAAAGAGCATTTAATTTCCGATACGGCATTTAATCTGCCTGCAAAAGATGATTTCCACGATTTACAATTGGGCGATATACAGCAGAGTTATTTTGCGTACGTAAAAGCATACGGGGACTATCGTTACTTTATGCATGCTGATTATCACCGAAAAAAAATAAGTGCGATAAAAAAACAGATAGAAACACAGAACAGTATTTTAAAAAGATCTCAAAACGGTTTACGTTTAAATTCGGAGCAGTTGTTAAGTGCGAAAAAATTATTTGTAATGGATTCGCTGCTTTATGCAAAAAAAGCCCTGTCCGGTGCGGAATATCAAACTTCAAAAAACACTTACTTACAACAGTTGCAGTCAAATGAAAATGCACGTTTAAATATCGACAATCAGAAGATAAGTATTTTGCAGTTGGAGCAATCGGTATTTGATTTGGAGCAGCAACAAAGCGAACAGTTAAACGCTTTGCGTGTTGCTTTATCCGGCGGATACGATGGACTGCAAACAGCGATAAAGCAGTGGGAACAGATGTATTTGCTGTTAAGTCCTGTAAGCGGTAGTGTAACTTTTACAAAGTACTGGCAGAAAAATCAGAATGTAAATGCGGGCGAAGTTGTTGTTACCGTTGTTCCGCAGGAAAAGACACGTATAATCGGCAAAATAACGTTGCTCCCGCAGGGTGCGGGCAAAGTAAAAGAGGGACAGACGGTAAATGTAAAGTTTGATAATTATCCCTATATGGAGTTTGGTATGTTAAAGGTGCAGATAAAGAATATATCTCTTGTTCCTGTTATTGTAAATGACGGAAGTTCGGATGGAAAAGCTTATATTTTGGAAGTTGTTTTTCCTGATACATTAAGAACGAATTACGGTAAAAATTTAGTGTTCAGTCAGGAGATGCAGGGTACGGCAGAGATTATCACCGATGATTTACGTTTGCTTGACAAGTTTTTAAATCCGCTGAAAGCGGCATTAAACAAGTAGGAAGATGCTACGTATTTTTTATATATGGTTCTTGTTGTTTTGTGTTTTGGCATTTAATACGGTACAGGATACCGCACAGGCTCAACAGAAAGCGCAACAGTTACAATATTCGCAATACGCAACACAGCAGGAACAGTTACCGACACAGCAGGAACAGTTACCGACACAGCAGGAACAGTTACCGACACAGCGGGAACAGTTACCAACACAGCGGGAACAGTTACCAACACGGCAGGAACAATCACCGACACAGCAAGAACAGTCATCGGCACATCAGGAATATCCGTCAACATATCGTGTAATAACATTAGAGGAGTGTATCGCCATAGCACAGGAACAGTCTGCCGAAGTAAGACATGCGCGTAATAATTTATTGGATGCCCACTATCAATATAAACTTTACAAAAAAAGTTTTTTACCCACACTTGCTCTTTCAGGCACCTTGCCTGCGTTTAACAGAAGTATTTCCAAAATCACCTTGCCCGACGGCTCCGAAACGTTTGTCGGTCAGAGTTTGGGCAATTATTCTGCGTCATTGTCGTTAACACAGCCAATACCTTTTATGGGCGGACAATTTTTTGTTTCTTCGGGTTTACAGCGGTTGGATATTTACGGTGAAAATGCGGTAACGTCTTATTTGGCAAATGTGGTTAATATCGGCTTGCGACAGCCAATATCACTGTACAATTCGTATAAATGGCAAATGAAAATAGAGCCTGTTCAGTACAGGGAAGCGAAGCGTGTATATATTGAGGCGTTGGAAAACGTGTCCGTACAAACGATAGAGTTGTATTTTGCCTTGCTGGAACCGCAGGTATCTTTGGAACAGGCATTGCAGAACAAGGCGAACAGCGATACGCTTTTAATTATAGCGCAGGAACGTTTTAATGTGGGAAAAATAACGGAAGACGAGTTTTTGCAGGTTCAGGTGGACAATATGAATTTGCTTTTACAGATAGATGAATTACAGAATACACTTCAAGACAAGCGACAGGCGGTTGTTGATTTTTTGAGTGATTTATCTGACGCTTCTGTTACTTCCACTACTTCATCTCTTGCTGTTCCTGCATATCCTGCAACCCCTGCAATCACATCAACAGCAAGCACCGTATCACCACTCTTCACCTCTGGAAATTCTGAAAATTTCACCTTATCAATCCCATCGGCATTAACTGTAAAAAGTATAGACATCGCACTTGCGTATGAGCAGTCTATGGAAAACGGCAGTATGGAAATATCCCATCGGAAGCGTCTTTTAGAGGCGGAAAGCGAAGTTGCAAAAGCGAGGGCAAATAATGGTTTTTCAATTGACGTGTACGCTACTTTCGGGCTTTCTAAAAACGATGCTTTACTGCGAAATGCTTATCTGAGTCCGTTAGATCAGGAACAATTAACATTAAGTATAAATATTCCGATTTTAGACTGGGGTATAACACGAATGCAGCGCAAGAGGGCGCAGGCGCGGTTGCATGATATATCATTAACTGTTGAGCAGGAACGGTTGGATTTCAGGCGAAAGGTAAGCAATACGGTCAATCAGTATAATATCGGGCAAACGCAGTTGCAGATAGTAGAAAAGACAAAAGAATTAAGCGCGAAGCGTTACGATATGGCGCGTGAGCGTTTTATGGCAGGCAAGATAGATTTTTTAGACTATTCCGTTGCTCAAAACGAGAAAGACCGCTCGCAGATAGACTTTATTCAGGCATTGCAGAAGAATTGGCAGAAGTATTACGAACTCCGTAAAATTACACTGTTTGATTTTTTGGAAAATCGGAAAATTGATGTTAAGGTTCAATTATAAAAGGGTAGATTCCACAAAATCAATAATGGAGATTGCGGTTTTAAAAAAACTGAAATCCCCATTAAAAAATATCCATGAAACTTTTCAATTTACACACAAACGAATAAAAATTGGGGGAAGAGAATTTATAGGGGAAGTCATAATAACAGGAGGACAAAAATTAACCACACTTTAAACTTAATGCTATGAATTTATCACATTTTAATAAGCAGATGTTGCTATTACTATTCCTGCCATTTCTGCTATCATATACGAGTTCTGCTCAACAAAACAGGAAGAAATTAGCAAATTATATCTACGAGCCTTATAAACAATTTTTATTTGAGGCAAAATACGATTCTGCGGAAAGAAAAACTCATATATATATTTTGATGAAAGTAACAGATGAATTTAGAGATGGAGGCACAGGGATAGAATATTTATACTTCTGCGAAATACCGGACACAAATAAGATACGTGTTGATTTTGCATATAATGACACTTTAAAAAAATGTTATAATTGGAATGAACTTACTCAGGCCGAAGCTAATCCGAAGTATATATGGCTTCATCCGCCGAGGTCGCATTTTCACGGTTTAGCAGCTTATTATCCGTTTCCGGAAATAAACATCCCAATTAAAATTGGGAAAAAGTATAAGCGAAGTGACATCATTTTTCATGAGCCTCGTCTTCATGGGAAGATGTTATGTTTTAGCCACAAAATCAAAATAGGGGATCTCGAAAAATACAGATACAAAGATCTGCAAATAGATGTCTATCGTACAAGTGGACAAGCAGAATCAAAACTTGGAAAGCATTCATTTTATTATCTGTTCAATGATCAGTTAGGCTTTGTTCACTGGTATTATAATCTTAATGATGTTGAAACTTTAGAATTATCGTTAATAGGGGTTTACTAAAACGACAAATAATATAAAAATGTCAAAATAGTATCAGAAAATGTTAAAATAGTATCACAATGTGACTTTTTTAGGTCGTATATTTGCCAAAACAAAGTTTCGTATGGTAAAAAAAGCATTTTTTCTATTGTTTATCTCTATTGTTTTTCTCTCATGTAAACAATCTTCAATTCCTTTTGTAACAGCCGATGGCGACCATTTTATACGTAATGGAAAGCCGTATTATTATGTTGGTGTAAATATGTGGTATGCACCCATACTTGCTTCTGTGGGTGAGGGTGGCAATCGAGAACGTTTGCACAGGGAGCTTGATTTTTTGCAATCAATCGGCGTAAATAATTTGCGAATATTGGCAGGCGCAGACGGCGAATGTGGTGTTAAGAGCCGCGTTGAGCCGACATTGCAAATCGCGGCAGGCGTATATAATGACACATTGCTTGACGGACTTGACTATCTGCTCAGCGAAATGCGTAAGCGCAATATGCTTGCTGTGCTGTACCTGAATAACGCATGGGAATGGAGTGGGGGATATTCTGTTTATCTGCAATGGGCTGGGCGCGGTGTGCCGCCGGTTCCTGCTATTGACGGCTGGGGAGCGTATATGCAGTATGTTTCGCAATTTGTTATGTGCGACAGTGCGCAGAAATTATTTGCCGGTCATGTTGATTTCATCTTGAACCGCACCAATCGCTATACAGGTGTAAAATATGCCGACGATCCCGCAATTATGGCGTGGCAAGTGGGTAATGAGCCGCGCTGTTTTTCTACCGACAGCGTAAATAAGGAAGCATTTGCCGCGTGGATGGCTTCCGTTGCCGCTCAAATAAAATCAATTGACAAAAATCATCTTGTAACAAGTGGTAGCGAGGGCAAACACGGTTGTGAAGAAGATATTGCGCTTTTTGAGAAAATTCATGCCGATAAAAATATGGACTATCTTGAAATGCACATTTGGAGTTATAACTGGGGGTGGATAAATAAAGAAACATACGCCGACAGTTTGCGCTATGCGTGTGAGCAAACGCTCGAATACGTTAATGAACATAAGGCAGTGGCGGCACGTTTAAATAAACCGCTTGTGCTTGGTGAATTCGGCTATCCGCGGGATGGTATAAAATTCAGCAGGGAAACACCTACTACGGCACGGGATAAGTATTATGAATATGTGTTCGGTTTGGTTGCAAATAAAGAATTTGCGGGTTGCAATATTTGGGGTTGGGGTGGATACGCGGAATTACCGCAAGGGCATATATTTTGGGAGCGTGGTGATGATTATGTTGCCGACCCTGCACAGGAGGAACAGGGATTAAATTCGGTGTTTGTTACGGATACTGGTACTGTTAATATAATTTGCGGAGCGGGTGGAAAGTGATTGCGGGTCAAGCCCGCAATGACGACTGCGGGTCAAGCCTGCAATGGCGATTGTTTGTGTTGCTGAATTTATAAACATATAAGGACAATGAAAAACGTATTATCTTTAATTATTGCACTTGCGCTTATGACAAACGTTTGTGCGCAATTATCCTACCGTGTAGAACAACCTCACGACTGGGTGTTTTCGGAAAATGCAAAGCCGGTAATTCCTGTTGTTATTAAAAATAGCGGCGATACAGCCAAAAGCAGAACACTAACGCTTACGGTTTTAAAAGATGTCAGGGAAGCGTATTCGTCTTGGGACAGTTCCGTTCGGATTATAGTTTGTCCGGAAATAAATAAATGGGTTACTGTCCAGCCGAATGATTCGATAACTGTAACATTTAGCCCGAGTGTTGATGAAGCGGGATTTTATATTTGTTGGGTTTTCGCTTCCGATGCCCCATTCGGCAATCCGTACATGCCCGGTGAAATAGAATTTCATAAAAAATTTATTATCGGTTATGAGCCGACAAAAATAATATCTCCAACAGATGCACAACCCGATTTTAAAGCATTTTGGGATAAAGCGAAACAGGAACTCGCAAGTGTAAAACCCGAATATAAACTTATACCAATTCCGGATACAAACAAATACCGCAAACTTTATCTTGTAAAAATGAAGTCGCTCGGAGGAGTAGAAATTCAAGGTTATTATTCAACACCGGCGCAAAAAGGGAAATATCCTGCCGAAATTCATTATATGGGCTATGACTCCAAACCGTGGATACCGGGCGGTTACGCAGACAGAATAGAATTTGTATTATCAACCCGCAATCAAGGCTTGCTTAAAAATCCTGATACAAATAATATGTGGCTCACATGGGGATTAGAGAGCAAAGACAACTATTATTATAGGGGTGCATTTATGGATTTAATTCGCGCCATTGATTTTATTGCTTCTCGCCCCGAAGTGGACAAAACACGAATTGTTGCGGAGGGCGGCAGTCAGGGCGGCGCATTTACTCTTGCTGCCGCTGCGTTGGATAATCGTCTTAAAGCAATTGCACCGTCGGTACCTTTCCTTTCCGACTATCCCGATTATTTCAGAATTGTTGACTGGCCCGGAAACTGGCTTATGGATAAACAAAAAGAACTTGGCATAAGTGATGATGATTTTTACAAAACACTTTCATACTTTGATATTAAAAATCTCGCGCCGCAAATCACATGCCCCGTGCTTATGTGCGTGGGATTGCAGGATGATGTTTGCCCGCCGCACACAAATTTTGCGGGATACAACCTTATTCCGTCTGAAAAATATTACATTATTTATCCTAATCAGGGGCATAGTGCAGGTATGGAATGGTGGGAAGCAAAGGAAAAATTCATAAAAAAATACCTTTTTGAATAAAATTGCTAAAAAAGTATCACAAACTGTTAAAATAGTATCACTTTTATATTATTATCTTGCATAAATTTGACCTCGTAAAAAATAAAAAACCTAATATATGAAAAAATTTGTTCTATTAGTGTTGGTCTTAATGCTTGGGTTTAGCGGGTTTGCACAACGCGAAATTACAGGCAGAGTTACCAATGCAGGGGATGGATCCCCAATGGTTGGGGCAACCGTCAAAATTAAGGGTTCGTCCACAGGCGGTGCTGTTGCCGATGTGGATGGTAATTTTACTTTGAAAATGACAGGCGGCAGCGATGTGCTTGTTTTTTCGAGTATCGGATATAAGACACGTGAAGTGCGGCTTGAGCCGGGGCAGACCAGTATTGATGTGTCGCTTGGAGAGGGCAGCGAAATGCTTGGCGAAGTTGTTGTTGTGGGGTATGGTACAATGAGAAAGCCGGATGTTACGGGATCTGTCAGTTCGCTTTCGGGGGAAAATCTGCAAAAATCAACAATAGTATCCCTTGAACAAGGTTTGCAAGGACGTATTCCTGGTGTGCAGGTTTCGCAAAACTCCGGTGCGCCGGGCGCGGCTGCTTCAATTCGTATTCGCGGTGCAAGTTCCATAACAGGAAGCAACGAGCCGTTATATGTTATAGATGGTATTCCGATGAGCGGTGCAGGTACGGCAACTGTAAATTATGAATGGAGCGGCGGTTCGGGAGGTCAAAACATGGTTAGTCCGCTTGCTGCAATTGCGCCGAGCGATATTGTTTCAATAGATATTCTTAAAGATGCTTCTGCTACTGCTATATATGGTTCGGCAGGCGCAAACGGTGTTATTATTGTTACCACAAAGCGCGGACAGTCCGGAAAGTTTAGTGTTACTTATGATGGTTATGCTGCTTTGCAAATTCGCCCGAACAAGTACAAAATGATGAATTTAAGTCAGTATGCGGAGTATCAAAAGTCGTTAAATGCTGAGGGATTTCTTGAAAATATAGACCAGTCTTATTTAGATCCGTCTTTACTTGGAAAAGGTACCGATTGGCAAGATGAAGTTACCCGTAATGCCTGGATGCATAATCACGCTATCTCTATGAGCGGCGGCGCAAAAGGACTTCAATACGCATTATCGCTTGGATATACGGGGCAGGACGGAACTTATCTTAATTCTGATTTTGAACGTTATACTGCACGTGTTAGCGTTGATAATGAGTTTAACAAATGGGTAAAAGCAGGTGGTGTTTTGTCGTATGCACGTACAGACGAAAATATGATAAACAATGATGGTATAAATGGACTTGTTATGCAAGCTGCACTAATGTCGCCTGCGGTTCCTGTTTACGATTTTGACGGTAAGTATGCCGGACCTAATACTACATTCGGTTCATCTTTATATAATCCTGTTGCATTAACAAAAGATCAAATAAATAATTTTATTCGCGACAGGATTATGGGTAATGTTTATGCACAGTTTAATTTTGGTAAATACGTTTCTTTCCGTACGGAATTTGGTATTGACGGAGGACATAATAAAAATCTTGGTTTCAAACCAAGTTACGAATACGGACTATTGAAAGAAACCAATATCAAGATAATGCAGCAAGAGGAAAATAATTTTTATTTTAACTGGAAAAATTATCTCACATACAATCAAAGTTTCGGAAATCATAATTTAAATATTATGGCAGGAACCGAAACATCGCAATCTACCTGGAATGGAACACAGATAATAAAAGATCAACTTTCGTCTAACGACATTCATGTAACAGGTAAAGACGGTGTATTTACAAGTAATAACGGTTGGAGCGGCAGAGTAGCAAAACTGTCTGTATTCGGTCGTGCAAACTATAATTATGCCGACAGATATTTATTGACATTAACGGCACGCGGTGATGCGTCCTCTCGTTTTGGCGCAAATCATCGTTGGGGACTTTTCCCTTCTGCTGCGGCAGCATGGCGTATTTCAAACGAGGAATTTATGAAACCTGCAGAAAATGTTGTTTCAAATTTAAAACTTCGTATTGGCTACGGACATAACGGCAATGATAATATAGGAAATTATCTCTATGGCTCTACAATGCTTGCTGTTCCTACGTGGACAGGTACCGGATACAGAATGCAAAACAACGCCAATCCTGATTTAAAATGGGAAACATCAATTCAATATAACACAGGTTTGGATATAGGTTTCTTTAATCAAAGAATTGATTTGACAGTTGATGTTTATTACAAGACTACAAAGGACCTCTTACTTCAACCCTCTGTTTCACCGGTGCTTGGTGGTTCTGAACCCTGGCTATATATTGCAGCACCTTATATGAACATTGGTAAGGTTGATAATAAAGGTATGGATATTGCTTTGAACACACATAATATTGCGGGTAAAGATTTTAACTGGTACAGTAACCTTGTCGTATCTGTTAACAGGAATAAGGTTGTGGCTCTTGACGATTTGGGAACGCCTTTCTACGGCGACCTTAATCAAATGACTTTTAACGGTGCATTCACAACCGTATCTACTATAATGGTTGGACAGCCGATGGGCGTCTTTTATGGTTATGTTACCGATGGTTATTATAAAGACGCCAATGACCTTATGACTTCTGCAAAACCCACAGATGTTGGTGTTCACCGTACTACAGGAGCCTGGATTGGTGATGTTAAATTTAAAGATATAAGCGGTCCGAACGGTGTTAAAGACGGCGTTATTGACGAATATGACCAAACCATAATAGGCGACCCAAATCCCGAATTTACTTTTGGTTTTAACAATACTTTTACGTATAAGGGATGGGAATTAAATCTGAATTTAACAGGTCAGTATGGCGGAGAAATCCTGAACTATGTACGCGTGAAAACAGAGGGTGGTATGAACCTTTGGGACAATCAATCGGTAAGTGAGCTGGATCGCGTGCAACTTGGCTACCATGACGGCAATAACCAGAATGTTACCGACCCGAACAATTGCTACATTACAAATTTATCGGATAATCCGACCATTCCGCGTTTCAGCGTAAATGACATAAACGGCAACAACCGTATGAGCGACCGTTGGCTCGAAGATGCAAGTTTTTTGCGTATTCAAAATATCTCACTCGCTTATAACTTTCCAAAAGAATGGTTAAAGAAAGCATATATAACTAATCTTAAACTTTACTTTAATGCTCAAAATGTTTGGACGTTTACAAAATACAGCGGTTTGGATCCTGAAATTGGTTCGTATAACCAAAATGTAATCCTGACAAATATTGATTTGGGACGTTATCCGACGCCGAGAATATTTTCGCTTGGAGTAAATATCGGATTTTAATTTACAGTTACAATGAAAAAAAGATATACAATGGAACGAACATATAAAAAGCCGGACATCCGAGATAATGATTATCTAAAACGGCTAAACTCGGCTGCGGGCATGGCTTTCAACTGTGAGTTTCATATAACCAATTAAAAACAAATTATAATAATATGAAACGAATAATGATATTTATGGGATTGGCACTGTCTCTGATATGTGCCACATCTTGCCAAAAGTTTTTGACAGTCGTGCCTGATGATAATCTTACTTTTGACAATTATTATACATCAGACGCATCGGTTAATGCTGCAACCCGCACGCTTTACACAATGTTTGTATGGCAGGATTTTGGGACAAGTTTTCAATGGATGGCAGGCGACGAACTTGCAGGTGATCTGTTCTATACTTATGACCAGGAGGGACAGTTCTATTATATGACTTTTAATAATGGGAATAAATTTCTTACTCAGGGATGGAATGGTTTGTATCGTGTAATATCATACTGTAATAATATACTCAATGACATGCCTGAGGCAGCAAGAACAAACGGCGTTTCGGAAGGTGCAATAACACGCGCCCTTGCAGAGGCACGCTGTATTCGCGGTATTGCGCATTTTTTGCTGACGGAGTATTGGCGGGATGTGCCTGTTATTACTAATAACAATATAAATAATAACGAAGTTTATCGCTACAAGCAGTCAAGTGTGTATGAGTTTATACGCAGAGATTTAGTGTTTGCAATGGAAAATTTGTCGGCGACCACGTGGGAAGCAGGGCGTTGTACGCAATGGACGGCGAAAGGAATGCTTGCTAAATTGCACCTTACGATGGCATCGCACCTTAATGACGCAAATTCTGCTGCAAATTTTACTGCCGCAAAAAACTACGCCGAAGATGTTATAAAGAACAGCGGTTTGTCGCTCTATTCAAATTTGTCTGATATGTTCTATCCGTCAGGTAATAATAATGTGGAATCGCTTTTTGCAATGCAATGCACAAATGACGGCTATGGCTACGGCAATCTGCATAGTGCGCACCTTACACGCAATGCACTTTTGAACAATGGTGCTGCTTATGGTGCGGGCAAGGGACCAACTTTAAGTTTGCAGGAAGCGTTTGAAGATGGTGATTTGCGCCGACCGTTAACATTTATGCGCAATGGCGACCATTATAATAATCTTGGCGGCGGCGGCTATACCTACGTAAATTATTCGGAGGATAAAAGTACCGAAATGCCGAATGAAATGCTTGCTCATGTTAGAAAATATCTTGTTGGTACGAACGAAGACTGCGGCGGTAAAGCAGGTTCAAATCAGGATGCGGGAAATAATCTCTACATTCTGCGTTTAACTGATGTGTATTTATGCTATGTTGAAGCATGTATCGGTGCAGGTGTTTCTACAACAGATGCTCTTGCGGTTGATGTATTCAATCAGGTTCGTTTGCGTGCAAATCTTAATACTGTTTCTGAGATTACTTACCCCGCACTCATAAAGGAACGCAGGTGCGAATTTGCCTTTGAAGGTAATAATTTCTTTGATATAAAGCGTATGAGTTATCGCAATATGCAGGACGCGCTTACGTATATAAACGGAATGCACCGTGAAAGGCAGTATATAACAAATGGCAACAGTTCAATTAAACTTGAAGACTACAATGCAGCGGATATGTATCATGGCGGTTTTAATCCTGTTTTGCCCGATACCATTACTCAGGAAACAGGTACTCCGTTCTATTATAACGAAAATGCCATGCAAATAAATTTTGTAGAAAACAGTTTAACATTACCCATTCCTGCGAGTACCGTAACAAAAACGCCCAACATTATGCAAGAGGCAAAGGATTATGAATTTTAAGAATATGAAACGAAGTTCAATCATTCATTATAAAAAAATAATATTATGATTAAAAAATATATTATAAGTTTAACGGCAATGTTTTTGCTCGCAGGTGCTTTTACGTCTTGTAAAAAGGACAAAATAGACGACAATATGCCTGTTGTTAAATATGTGCGTCCGATTGATTCGGATGCCGCAGACCAACTGTTGACCTCTGTTGATATGGGCGCGACTGTGGCTATTGTAGGTGAGCATTTGGGCAACGTTACGGAAGTGTGGTTTAATGATAGAAAAGCAAAGTTAAACCCCAATATGGTTTCACCGACAAATATTATTGTTGTTGTTCCGGACGAAATGCCGAGTGTTATTAGTGATACGATAACACTTATAACCGCCTCCGGCAAAGTTTGCAAATTTGCATTGGGCTTAAATATTCCTGCGCCCGATGTTGCGGAAATTTCCTGTGAATGGGCAAAGGATGGGGATGAAGTAATTATCAGGGGACGTTACTTCTTTAATGTTTCGGAAGTTCTTTTTGCGGGTAATCTGCGAGGTGAAATAGTTAGCAGTACCGAAACATCGGTGACGGTTATTGTTCCTGATGGTACTCTTTCGGGTGCAATTACCGTAACCTCAATTTATGGAACAGGTCGTTCTAAATTTACATTTAGAGATGCCACAGGCATATTTATTGACGGCGAAGATCCGGCTGCCTGGAATTGGTGGGGACGCAGTGATTTTGGTACTGATGGCGGTTTGAACGGTCAATATGTATGGCTGCACGGCACAGGCGGCTCGTGGTCATGGCCCGCTGACCAATTACAATTGCTGTATTTCTCCGGAGGAAAGACTTTAATTCCGGCGGAAGAAAATCCCGAAAATTATGCTTTGCGTTTTGAATACAAAGTTGAAAATTGGAAACAGCCAAATATGTATATGTGGTTTACCGCAGCAGAAGATGCCAATATTGACGCCGATAATGCTTGCCAATATTTGTGGGAACCGTATAAAATAGACGATGCCGTAACAAATTTACAAATGAGCAATTGGGCAACTGCAACTATTCCGCTTAGCGAATTCAACGTAAACAAAAGTACAGGCAGTACGAACATGCACTATACGAGTTCTGCGCAGATAGTTAATTTCAACTGCTTTGTTTTTGGTGACGCGGCAGAGAGTTTGCCCATAGATATAAAGATGGACAATCTGCGCCTTGTAAAAATTAAATAACATAAATACATTAGAGTTATGAAACGATATAAATTTATAATTGCTGCAATGCTGCTTGGCGCACTGTGTTGCTTTACAGGTTGCAAAAAAGAGGATAAATCCGTTTCTTTGCAGGCATTCGGACCATTGCCTGTTTTGCGCGGAACACCGATAACTATTGTCGGCACAAATCTTGACCAGGTGAATACGGTTGTTATTCCCGGACATGGCGATATTACCGATATTGAAAGGATATCAAGTGACGAAATTAAAGTTGTTATTCCGCAGGATGCGACAGAGGGTCCTATAATCCTTAAATATGGCGATGGCAAACAGATAGTTTCAAAAGTATCACTGTCTTTCACGGAACCATATTCAATTGCTTCAATAGTTCCGCTTGATACTGTTCGCGCAGGAGCGGAGATTACAATAAGCGGCGATTACCTGTGGAATATTACAAGTGTAGTATTTTCGGGGACGGACGCTGTTGTCGATTCCACTGCCTTTAATGAAAAGACAAGAACGGTTATAAAGGTGAATGTACCGCGTGAAGCATTATCGGGCAAGATTATTATTACCGATGGTTACGGTAATCAGCTTTATTCCGATGAAGCACTTGCGGTAAGACAACCTGTAATTACAGGATTTTCGCCCGCTACAATTAAAGCAGGCGGGGTTATCACCTTTGCGGGAACAGATGTTGATTTGATTAAATCAGTAACATTTGGAGGCGGCGTGGTAGCCGACAGTTTGTTTGCTCAAACGGAAACAGAATTTTCCGTTGTTGTTCCGCGTTTGGCACAAACAGGCACTGTTACAGGCACGGCATATTCGCTTATCACGACAGGTACACAGGATGTTCTTACAATGATTGTGCCAGCGGTCAGCGGTGCAACTCCGGTAACCGATCTTACACCTGAAACCGATATTACCGTTACCGGTACAAACCTTGACCTTGTTAAGGATGTAACATTCCCAAACATAGCCAAAAATGTGGAACTTAAATCGCAGAGTACAACAGAAATTGTTGTAACAATGCCCGAAATGGCGCACAGCGGCAGGATAGTATTAAATATGGATAACAATGACACCATCGGTATTGAAATATCAACCTTAAAACCGACTGTTACAAATATAACTCCAAACCCCGCTAACATTGGTGAAGTTGTAGTACTTGCGGGGACGAATTTAAACCTTGTAACATCAGTAGCAATAGGTGAAAAAGTATATGATGCGGAGAATGGGCTTGTTATAGTTTCGGCAACAAACATTTCGCTTCCGGAACTTACTCTGGAAAATGAAACAGGCAATGTCGTTCTTACAATGTTTAACGGTGAAGAAGTTACAAGTGATGAACTTACTGTTTTGAAACCGCAGTATTGCTATGCAACAGAAATTCCAACATCAACAACATCGGGCAATGCTCTTAAAATTGTTGCAGTAAATGTTGAGCATCTTACGGATGTATTGCTTGATGGCTCGCCTGCGCAATACATGGTTTCGGGCAGCATGATTTTTGTACTCATTCCGAGTTCTGTAAACGGTGAAGTATCCGTATCGTTAGTGTCTGATAATGGCGGTCCTGCCGATTATACCGTTAATGTAACAAGAGATGCCGATAATGAAGAGATTGTTCTTTGGGAAGGAATGCAGAATGTAGGAACAGGATGGGACTGGAACAGTAATGTTGTTATTGAGGCAACGAAGTTTGCAAATGCCGGTTTCGGTTCAAAAATAAAAGTTACATATACTTGTGATGAAGGTGCTGCAACTTATTATCAACTTAAGTTTACTAACAGCAGCGGAGCCGCACTTACAAGTTACACAGTTGGGCGTAACGAGTGGGATTGCGCCGAACTTGCGCAGGGTTCGACAGAGTACGAATTTTATATAAATCTTGCCGACCTTGCGGAATTACAGACAGGCGGTATGAGAGTAGCCGGATATGCCGCAATTATAACAAAGGTTTCTCTTGTGAATTATTTTAATATAAACACTTCTGTTAAAGATGTGTCATACGTGTATTTTGACTTTAACGATGGCACAAAAAATTCATGGTGGGGACAAGCGAACGTTAATAATCAGCGTTCTGATGACTATTGGCTTTACGACGGAGTAGAAAATAATCCTGCTTTGAGTTTGGATGGTACTCCGTATTTCAGAGGTAATAACGGAAGTGGTATGTTTTTCCGCAATGGTGCTAACAACATGCTTCTTGATGGCGTAACTGCTGAAGGTTGGGTTGTCAAATTTGATGTTCGTGTACTGAGCGGCAGCGGTGCCATTCGTTTAGAATTGGAGTCGGGCGGAACTCAATATATGGCTGTTGTAAATATTCCGAACGACAAAACGGTTTGGAGAACGGTTACGGTGTCTTTATCCGAATTTAAAGATGGTTGGGGTTCGGGTGAAAACTCTTTGCCTGACTTGAATATCGGCGAATTTGGTGCAACAGACGGTGGTAATGGCAACACAATGGAACTTCTGATTGATAATGTAAGATTTGAGCGTAATTGATTTTTCATAGTAATTTTTCCTGCTCGCATTGCTGCGGATAGCGGCATTGCGGGCAGGTTTTTTAAATGCGAAAACTTTAAAATAAATTATTATCTTTGTATTATCATCTTATGATTATCATTTTATGGTTATTGCTTTATGATTATCATCTTATGATTACCATTTTATAATAATCACTTTATAATAATTTATTGTATGAATATGACAGATGCCTCAAATCCCTTCTTGATAAGCGGATATATTTCGCCAAAATACTTCTGCGACCGTGAGGACGAAACAAAAAAGCTCGTGAAGAATATAGACAATGGAAATAATGTTACACTTATTTCTACAAGAAGAATGGGTAAATCGGGACTTATAAAACACTGCTTTGAACAGCGTTCAATAAAGAAAAATTATACAACATTTTTTGTTGATATTTATGCCACAAAATCGTTCAATGATTTTTTACTGTTGATGAGTAAAAGCATTTGTGAAGAACTCAAATCGTCCGGACGGAAAATGCTTGACGGTTTTTTACTTTCCATAAAATCAATGCGCCCTGAAATATCGTTGGATGCGGTTGGAAAGCCGTCCATAAGTTTTAATATGGGTAATGTAACAAATCCCGATACGTCGCTTGATGAAATTTTTAAATTTTTAAATTCCTCTGCAAAACCGTGTATAGTTGCAATAGACGAGTTTCAGCAGATTACAAATTATCCGCAAACAAATATGGAAGCATTGCTGCGTACCTATATTCAGAAAAGCCCGCTTACGAGATTTATTTTCTCAGGCAGCAGCAGGCATATTATGGGGGAAATGTTTAACTCTGCCAAACGTCCGTTTTTTGCAAGCACTTCAACAATATATTTAGATGCCATCCCCAAACAAAAATACATTGAATTTGTTCAAAATATTTTTGAAGAGAATAGAAAAAAAATCACTGCCGACACTGTAGAAAAAATATATGATTTATTTGAAGGTATTACCTGGTATATGCAAAAAGTTCTAAACTTACTTTACAGTGAAACGGCGAAGGGAAAGGTGTGCAGGCATGAAACAGTTGATTTCGCCGTGCGGGAAATTGTTGCCTCAAACAGGTATGTATATTCCGAAAATATGTTCCGCCTGCCGGATAAGCAGGGTAAGATGCTTATAGCAATAGCTAAAGATGGTAACGTCGTATCGCCGACATCTTCCGATTTCATAAGAAAACATGCTCTTGTTTCTGCAAGTTCGGCGCAGTCGGCTTTATACGGATTGCTCGAAAAAGAATTTGTTACAAGGGATGAAAGAGGTTATCGTACTTACGATATGTTTTTTGAAAGGTGGTTAAAAGATACATTTTAAATCAGTGAAAATTGTACAAAATACAGTATTGACAGTCGCAGCAGGATTGCTCTTTTCGTGCGAAAAGCCGGTTCCCGACGAGCCGCAGGTAGATGCTCCGGTACTTGTCAGCAGTATTCCGGCAAACGGCGACAGCAATATTAAAGATGATTCGCTTACCATCACTCTTACTTTTGATAAAAACGTGTTTTCCCCAATTACAGGACGTTCTCTTGTAACCCTTATTGGCAGCAATAGCGATACCGTAGGGATAAAAAGCGTTGCCGCAAGCCGTACAAACGTAACAATAAAAACAGAAAAGCTGCGTAAAAGCACAACTTATACACTCACTGTGCCGGACGGCGTAATAACAGGTCCGGCAAAAGTGCCTGCACCGCAGGTAACGATCACTTTCAGCACAGTAGATACGCAAAATGTACAGACATCGGAACTTGTTACGCAAAATCCGTCGCCCGAAGCAATAAATCTCTATAACTTTCTAAAAGAAAATTACGGACATAAAATTATTTCGGGTACAGTGGCAAAAGTTGCATGGAATACAGACGAGGCTGAAATGGTTTTTGCTGCAACGGGTAAGTATCCCGCTATGAATACGTTTGACTATATCCACCTGTGGGCTTCTCCCGCGAACTGGATTGACTACACGCAAACACAGATAGTTGAGGAATGGTGGAACAGCGGCGGAATAGTCAGTGCGTGCTGGCACTGGAACGTACCTGTGAGTCAAAACGCAACGCAGGGACAGGTTACGTTCCGTCCCGAAGAAACAACATTTCGTCCTGCAAATGCTCTTATAGCCGGCACTTGGGAAAATACCGTAATGAAAGCCGACCTGCAAAAAATGGCGGAGTACTTGAAACTGTTGCAACAAAAAAACATACCTGTTATATGGCGGCCGTTACACGAAGGCGCAGGTAATATTTACGCATTTCAAGGCGGTACGGCGTGGTTCTGGTGGGGCAGGGATGGTGCTAATGCTTACGTTGCCCTGTGGCGTTATATGTTCAACTACTTTCAGCAGCAGGGCTTAAACAATCTTATTTGGGTTTGGACGACGCAAGTAAACGACGGTCCTTTCTATCCGGGTGATGACTATGTTGATATTGTCGGGCGCGACCTGTACAATGAAAGCAGTGCAGCAGCGGCGGCGGCAGAGTTTTCGGCAATCGCTGAAAAATATACGGATAAGCTAGTAACTTTAAGCGAGTGTGGTAACGTGGCAACAATAAGCGGGCAGTGGGCGGCAGGCGCGAAATGGTCGTTTTTTATGCCCTGGTACGATTACGATAACACGAACCTGAACGGACACGAACATGCGGATTTGCAGTGGTGGCAAAATGCCGCAAACAATCCTCTTGTTATTATGCGTAGCGGCGTTCCGGATTTGAAATAATGAAATAAATATGACAAAAAAACTCTTAACAATGGCAATAGCAGTAGC
The DNA here is from genome assembly GCA_031257915.1 of Bacteroidales bacterium. Taxonomy (GTDB): domain Bacteria; phylum Bacteroidota; class Bacteroidia; order Bacteroidales; family P3; genus JAIRNR01. The sequence goes on along the minus strand of JAIRNR010000019.1, from coordinate 98,559 downwards.
GGCATTAACAGGATGCAGTCAGAAAGAAATTTACAAAGATCCTTCACAATCCGTTGAAAGGCGTGTAGAGGATTTACTGTCAAGAATGACGCTTGAAGAAAAAGTCGGGCAAATGAACCAGTTTGTGGGCATTGAGCATATCAAAGCAAACAGTACGGTTCTTACCGAAGAAGACCTTAAAACAAATACTGCGCAGGCATTTTATCCCAACACAACAGTAGAAGATGTTGAGAATTGGACAAAACAGGGTCTTATCGGCTCGTTTCTGCATGTTCTCACACTCAAAGAGGCAAATTATTTACAGCAACTCGCAATGCAAAGCCGTTTACAGATACCGATAATTTTCGGCATTGATGCAATTCACGGCAACGCCAATGCGCCCGATAATACGGTATATCCGACAAATATTAATCTTGCATGTTCTTTTGATACCGCTATGGCATACAAAATCGCACGACAAACAGCAAAGGAAATGAGAGCGATGAATATGCACTGGACATTTAATCCCAATGTTGAAGTCGCTCGCGACCCGCGCTGGGGCAGAGTAGGTGAAACATTTGGAGAAGACCCTTATCTCGTAATGCTTATGGGTGAAAAAACAACGCTTGGCTATCAAGGCAATCTTTACAATGTTGCAACAGGCAAAACAGGACTCGGCAGCAGTGCGGGAATTACAAACGAAGATGTTCTCGCCTGCGCGAAGCACTTTGTCGGCGGCAGTGAGCCGATAAACGGCACTAATGGCTCACCGGCAGACCTTTCGGAAAGAACGTTAAGAGAAGTTTTTTTTCCGTCTTTTAAACGAAATATTGTCGGGCTCGACGGCACAAAAAACACAGATGGTTTAAGCGGCGGGCATGGTGTGGGCGCACTTTCGGTAATGATGAGCCATAATGAATTAAACGGCGTTCCCTGCCATACTAATGAGTGGTTGATGACAGATATTTTACGCAAAGAATGGGGTTTTAAGGGATTTGTCGTCAGCGATTGGATGGATATAGAACATGTGTATGATTTGCACCGTACGGCAGAAAATCTTAAAGAAGCATTCTATCAAACAATAATTGCCGGTATGGATATGCACATGCACGGTATTTATTGGAATGAAATGGTGGTTGAACTTGTCAAAGAGGGACGTATAAGCGAAAAGCGTATTGACGAATCGGTGCGCCGTATTCTTACGGTTAAATTTGCACTTGGCTTGTTTGAACAGCCTTTTGCGGACGAAAGCGAGTCGATGAAAATTCGTCTTAATAATGAACACCGTGCCACTGCTTTGGAAAGTGCGCGTAATGGCATTGTGCTGCTTAAAAATACAGCGGCTTCGGCTTCTTCAACACCGCTGCTTCCTCTTGAAGCAGGCAAGTACAAACGAATTTTTGTTACAGGTATAAATGCCGATAACGAAAATATTATGGGTGATTGGAGTTCGCAGCAAAAAGACGAAAACGTTATAACAATTCTTGAAGGTATAAAGCAGATTGCACCCGAAGGCACGCAGATTGACTATGTTGAACAGGGATGGGACCCGCGCAATATGCCGCAGGAAAAGGTAGATGAGGCGGTAGATAAAGCGCGTAATGCCGACCTTAATATAGTTGTTGCGGGTGAATACATGATGCGTTTCAGATGGACAGAGCGTACCGATGGTGAGGATACCGACCGCAGTGATATTGACCTTGTCGGATTGCAAAACGACCTTATAAAAAAAATTATTGCAAGCGGCAAACCAACAGTAGTAATTCTGATACATGGTCGCCCGCTTGGTGTAGAATATGCTGCCGAAAATGCAACAGCACTTATAGATGCTTTCGCACCGGGAATGTACGGCGGGCAGGCGATAGCGGAAATCCTTTATGGGAAAGTAAATCCGAGTGCAAAGCTTGCAGTAACAATTCCGCGCAGCGTTGGACAACTGCAAATGATTTACAATCACAAGCCCTCACAGTATTTTCACCCTTACGCCGTAAAACCGTCAACCCCTCTTTATCCCTTTGGTTACGGACTTTCATACACCACTTACGAATATTCAGACCTCAAAGCAAATGTGGATAAAAACGGCAAAGGTACTGTTGAGGTTACGGTAAAAAATACAGGTAGCAGAGATGGAGTAGAGGTTGCACAGATGTATATTAGAGATGTTGTGAGCAGTGTTACCCGACCTGTAAAGGAGTTAAAAGGCTTTGCACGTATTCCGCTTAAAGCGGGGGAAAGCAGGACCGTTACGATGGATGTTACACCTGAAAAACTTGGTTGCTACGATTTGAAAATGAAGTGGGGAGTGGAGAGAGGTGAGTATGAAATAATGCTTGGCGGCAGTTCGCTTGATAAGGACTTATTGAAAACTACGGTGGTGGTTGAATGACGGCAGGCGGGTTGGGCGGGGATTGCGGGTCGAGCCCGCAATGACGGTCTGAGTGTTTAGTGGCGGCTTGGGTGTGTAATAACGGCGTTTGTATGTTAAATTTATAATCAAATGAGAAAATCAACAGTATTGTTAGCAGCAGCGTTACTTTGCGCCTGCTGCGGCAAAAACAACAAGACAGATGAAGCAACAGCCCTGTTGCAGCAATTGCGGAATACCGCAAAAAGCGGCTTTCTGTTCGGACATCATGACGACCCTGTCTATGGGCACACGTGGTATTTAGATACGAACCGCAGCGATGTAAAAGAAATTTGCGGCGATATGCCAGCACTTCTTTCGTTTGATTTGGGACGAATAGAATTTGCATGCGGCAATGAAAACGGCTTTGCCGCCGCCGATACCAACCTTGATAAAGTACCATTTGACCGTATGCGCAGGGAAATAATAAAGCATTACGAAAACGGCGGTGTAATTACTTTAAGCTGGCATGCGGCAAATCCCATTACAGGAGGCGGCAGTTGGGATATTGGCGACAGTTCCGTGCAAACAATTTTACGCGGCGGCAGCAACCATGAAAAATTTGTGCAGTGGCTTGATAATATTGCAGCGTTTGTCAATTCAATAAAAACCGGTAAAGATGTAAAAGTACCGATAATCTTTCGTCCCTATCACGAAAATAGCGGACACTGGTTTTGGTGGGGTGCGATGCACTGCACCGCTGAGCAATACAAAGAACTGTGGGCAATGACATACGAGCGTATGCAGCAAAAAGGCGCAACACAACTGCTTTACGCCTACTCTCCTCAAGATATAACAGATACCGGCAATTATCTTGAACGTTACCCCGGCGACAATATCATTGATATTCTCGGCTGTGACCAGTATATGTTTACCGACAGAGAAGAATATATTGAAAAAGTAAACGCTGATTTATCTGCAATTACCGAGCTTGGAGAAACGCATAACAAAGTAATTGCCTTTACGGAGACAGGATACGAGGGTATTCCCGATTCTGCGTGGTGGACAGGAACATTACTGCCTCTGATAGAAAAATATCCGATAAGTTATCTTGTGGTGTGGCGCAATGCCTGCGACCGTCCCGAACATTATTATGCCCCATTCAACAGCCAGATTTCCGTCCCCGATTTTTTAAAATTTTACACCCATCCCCGCACATTGTTTCTGAACGATATAAAAAATATCTCAACAAAATAATTGTAAGTTAATAAACGTATGAACACTTTTGAAAATAAGATCTCAAACCTTTTTGTTCGTCATGAAGAACTTCTTCTGAGAAATAATAAAGCAATAGAAACAGGTAACGGAATATACACACGTTATAAATATCCGCTTCTCACTGCGGCGCACACTCCGGTTATATGGCGATACGACCTTGATGAAAAAACAAATCCGTTTTTAATGGAAAGAATAGGCATAAACGGAGTGTTTAATGCGGGTGCAATAAAATGGAACGGAAAATATATTTTGCTTGCACGCGTTGAAGGCAACGACCGCAAATCATTTTTTGCTGTTGCGGAAAGTGAAAACGGCATTGATAATTTCAGATTTTGGGATAAACCGATAATTTTACCGGATGTTGCAGATGGGGAAACAAACGTTTATGATATGCGTCTGACACAGCATGAAGATGGTTGGATATACGGCATTTTTTGCGCCGAGCGTAAAGACAGAAACGCGCCCGCAGGCGACCTTTCGGCAGCCACAGCCACAGCCGCAATAGTACGTACAAAGGACTTTCTCGCATGGGAACGCTTGCCCGATATTATATCAAAATCGCAACAACGCAACGTTGTTCTGCATCCCGAATTTATAAACGGCAAATATGCACTTTATACACGTCCGCAGGATGGATTTATTGACACAGGCAGCGGCGGAGGTATTGGCTGGGCGTTAATAGACGATATTACCCATGCGGAAATAAAAGAAGAAAAAATAATAAATTTACGCCATTATCACACAATAAAAGAAGTGAAAAACGGCGAGGGACCGCACCCGATAAAAACGAAAAAAGGATGGCTGCACTTGGCACATGGAGTACGCGCTTGTGCCGCAGGACTTCGCTATGTGTTGTATCTCTATCTCACTTCTCTTGACGACCCGACAAAAGTAATAGCAGAACCTGCCGGGCATTTCATGGCACCGAAAGGCAAAGAACGTATCGGTGATGTTTCAAATGTCTTATTTTGCAATGGGTGGATTACAGATGAAGATGGCACTGTGTATATCTATTATGCTTCGTCGGATACGAGAATGCATGTTGCAACTTCAACAGTAGAAAAATTACTTGATTACTGCATAAACACGCCGGCAGACGGCTTTCGTTCCCGCACATCAGTTGAAGCGATATGTGCAATGGCAGAAAAAAACATGCGTTTAACAAACAAATAAAAACAAAGAATATGCTAACACTAAAAGAAAAAGTCGGCTATGGTTTTGGCGATATGGCATCGTCAATGTTCTGGAAAATTTTCGGAATGTATTCGCTTTTTTTCTATACCGATGTTTTCGGTATCACAGCGGCAGCGGCAGGTACAATGTTTCTTGTTGCACGAATATGGGATTCTTTTTTTGATTTATTCGTAGGCATTCTTGCCGACAGAACGAAAACACGATGGGGCAGGTATCGTCCCTATTTACTGTGGTTCGGTATTCCGTTTGCCGTTATGGGAGTAGTAACATTTTTTGTTCCCGATTTTGCTTCTGCCGGAAAAATAGTATATGCATATATTACCTATTCGTTAATGATGATAGTATATTCTCTTATAAACGTTCCTTATGCTTCTTTGCTTGGTGTAATGTCGCCGAAGCCAAAGGAAAGAAATATACTTTCTTCATACAGAATGTCATTTGCATTTATCGGCAGTTTTATAACCTTTATGCTATTGCAACCGCTTGTAGATGGTTTCGCTTCAATGTTTGACACAGCCTTTGCAAATGCCGGTTCAGTTACTGAAATCGCAGAAAATTCGGTGAGTGCTTCGCCTGTCGGCTGGACACTTGGTGTTGCAACAATAGGTATTATTTGTGCCGTACTGTTCTTTTTCTGCTTTAAATGGACAAAAGAAAAAGTGAAACCTGTAAACGAAAATGAGAACACATCAATAAAACAGGATTTGAAAAATCTTTTTCATAATGCACCGTGGTGGATACTTGTCGGCACAGGTTTGGCAGCACTTCTTTTTAATGCGGTAAGAGATGGAGTTGCAATATATTATTTCAGAGATTATGTCGGCGTAAATTATAAAATGCCCTTTACAGGATGGGATATGGCAACAATTTATTTTCTTATGGGACAGGCGGCAAATCTTGTTGGGGTTGTTCTCGCTCCGTCACTTTCCGAAAAATATGGAAAGAAAAAAACATATATGATTGCAATGGCATTGTCGGCAGTGTTAAGTACATGTTTCTTTTTTATTCCAAATAATTATATGTGGATATTCGCAATGCAGATTGCAATTTCTCTTTGTGCCGGATATGTGCTTCCGCTGCTGTGGAGTATGTTTGCCGATATTGTCGATTATCAGGAATTAAAAACAAAGAGACGTGCTTCGGGACTTATTTTTTCGTCCTCGTCAATGTCGCAAAAACTCGGATGGGCATTTGGTGCGGCACTTACAGGATGGATGCTTGCGTGGTTTGATTATAATCCGGACATGGCAAAACAGTGTGCGGAAACAATAGCGGGCGAACATCTGATGATAACGCTTATTCCTGCTGCGTGTTGCCTGCTCGCTTTTGTGGGTATGATTTTTTATCCGCTTTCAGATAAAAAAGTAAAAGAAATTACAAATGTTTTGCAGGAGCAAAGAATAAAGCAATAATTTTGACGTATGCAAGAATTACGGAAATTACAGCGGGAATTAAAAAGCGAACTTACGCAAAATATTCTCCCATACTGGCAGAATAAAATGTTCGACCCTGACGGCGGATTTTACGGACGCATTGACGGTAAGGAAAAACTGTACAAAAATGCGAACAGAGGTGTTGTTATGAATGCACGTATCTTATGGACATTTTCTTCTGCGTACAATATTCTGAAAGATGATAAATATTTAAAAATTGCGCAACATGCTTACGAATACTTTGTAAAATATTTTACAGATAAAGAATATGGCGGCGTTTTTTGGGAGTTGGACAGCAACGGCAACCCTGTAAATACACGTAAACAGTTATACGCACAAGGTTTTGCGATATACGGATTGTCGGAGTATTACAGAGCAGTGAACGATACGGACGCACTTAACGAAGCAATAAAGATATTTGACTGCATGGAAAAGTATGCTCTTGACAGGCAGTACGGCGGCTATGTAGAAGCGTTAGACAGAAAATGGCAACAGATAAAAGATATGCGCTTAAGCGATAAAGATGACAATACGCCGAAGTCAATGAACACTCATCTGCATATTTTAGAGCCATACACAAACCTTTTACGTGTGTGGAAAAATGAGCGGCTCAAAAAGGCACATAAAAATCTTATAAAAATTTTCTGCGAAAAAATTATTTCAACCGAAACGTATCATCAAAATCTTTTCTTTGATATGGCGTGGAATCCTCTGTCAAAGGCTGTTTCGTACGGACACGATATAGAATGTGCATGGCTGCTTTATGAAGCGGCGGAATTGCAGGGTAATACAAAAAATATTGCATCCGTAACATTAAATATTGTCAACGCAGCAACAGAGGGACTGCAAAAAGACGGTTCAATGATTTACGAAAAGACAGATAAGCATATTGTTTATGACCGCCACTGGTGGGTGCAGGCGGAAACGATTGCGGGATTTTATTATGCGTATGGAATTTCCGGAAATGAAAAATATTTACATTATGCTGTAAATACGTGGAACTACGTAAAAACACACCTTATTGACAAAGCAAACGGAGAATGGTTTTGGAGTATTACCCCTGACGGAACAATAAACAATAAGGACGACAAAGCGGGTTTTTGGAAATGTCCGTATCATAATGGGAGAATGTGTATGGAAATAATCAAGTCTTGAAATAAGTTGTTGGGATGCAGAATAGAATATTTCTGACGAAAAAAGCACCGCCGTCCGCTGTATTGAGCGGGTGGCGGTGCTTATAGTGACTTTCCTGCGTCCTTGCCTTATTCGGCGATACTTACTATCGGAAAAAATTCCCTCCATACTGGTGCTGCCTGATATGCGGACACTGCTTCGGCAGGCACTTTTAGCGTGCAATCGCTTAAATCTATATTAGAAAAAACATCGCTGTCAATACTCTGCGGTACAGGGTTTAAATTGATAACAGTAGTTAAGCCGGTGCAATTGTGAAAAGCAAGGAAACCGATAGATGTTACCGAACTTCCGATAGTAACATCAGCCAAGTTGTAGCAATTGTAAAAAGCATAAATATCAATGGTCGTTACTGAGTTTGGAATGGTAATGTCGGTCAAACTGCTACAATACATAAAAGTCCCATAGCCAATAGTTGTTACCGAATTGGAAATGGTAACGCTGTTCAAGTTGCCGCAATTCCTAAAAAGCCCCCTGCCGATAGTTGTTACCGAATCGGGAATGGTAATGCTGGTCAAGCTACTGCAATATTCAAAAGCAAAATCGTCGATAGTTATTACCGAATTTGGAATGGTAACACCGGTTAAATTGCTGCAAAGAGCAAATGCATCACTATAGACAACAGTTACCGAGTTGGGAATAGTGTAATAACTTCCGGTTTTACCGGCAGGGTAAATTATCAGCGTGGTTTGGGCTTTGTTGAACATTACACCGTTAATAGAAGCATACACCGTATTGGCAGCGTCCACGTCAATGGAAGTCAGATTGCGGCAAGTGGCAAAAGCATAATCGCCGACAGTGCTTACCGAACTGGGAATGGTAACGCTTGTTAAACCGTCGCAATTTACAAAAGCCTGAATGCCGATAGTGATTACCGAATTGGGAATAGTAATGCTGTTTAAACTGTCACAATCCCGAAAAGCATAATCACTGATAATTGTTACCGAATTGGGAATAATATAATTTCCGATTTTGCCGGCAGGGCAAGTTATCAGCGTGGTTTGGATTTTATTGAATAATACGCCGTCGGCAGAAGAATATGCCGTATTGGCGGCGTCCACGTTGATTGAAGTCAAGCTATAACAAAGGGCAAAAGCATAATCACCAATAGTGGTTACCGAGCCGGGAATGGTAATATCAGTCAAGCGATTGCAATAGTAAAAAGCATTATTACCGATGGTGATTACCGAACCTGGAATGGCAACGTCAGTCAAGCTACTGCAGTAGTAAAAAGCATTATTACCGATAATGATTACCGAGCCGGGAATGGTAACATCAGTCAAGCTACTGCAATAACTAAAAGCATAATTACCTATATTGACCACGCCATCCTCTATAATTAAGGTTTTAATGTTAGTACGGTATTGGTACCAGGGTACGGAGATGTTGTTATAATCTCCCATAAGTCCGTTGCCGCTTATGATTAGGATATAGTTGCTTGCCATGCCGGCTATGCCGGCAATTTTCCATGTACAGGCACCGGTTGTGCCGGAATCTATTACTATATATTCAGCTTCAACAAATTTTATACTGTCTATATCAGATGTAATCATTCTCTCGACTATGCTGCCGTTGCTGTAAATATCTAATATGCGTTGTGAATAAACATTCACACTTATTGCCAACAGGGCAAGAAATAATAACTTTTTAAATATTCGTTTCATAGTATTTAAGTTTTTATTGTTTTATAATTTTTTTTGAAACGTTGCCTTCGACAGTAACTGCACTTATTATGTACAAGCCCTGTGGTGTGTCCCTTAGGGATACTTCTGCCTGTAAAGCATTTGGCTTTAATTCTTTTACTACCCGACCGAGCGTATTATAAACAGTTATACGTTTTATAGGACTGCTGCTTTTTACAGTTGCGTTATCGAGCATTATGCTGTAAAAAACATCAATATTACTTTTGTTTTGTATAAGCAATTCTTCAAGACTTATCACCGAAGAGTTCAGGAAAGTAAGCATTACTATATCACTAAAAGGAAATTCAACAGGGGAATTGTCTAATTGCTCAATGTAAACATTGTCCATGTCAAAAGTAAGTTTGTTAATGTTATCTAACCGAAAGGATTGAACAGGGTCATTAACTCTGATTACATTTAAGTAATCCTGTGCGCTGATGGACTGCATCGGCAACCACGCAATGCTTAATATCAATAATATTTTTTTCATAGTTCTTTAGTTTTATTTGTTATTATTTATTTGTTTCCGGATTACTTCGTGTTCGCCGTTAAAATGTTGCGGTGGGATATATTGCCTCGCTTCACCGTCCGAATGATACGGGGGAACAGGTCTTTTCGTCTGCGGATTGAAATTATGCATAGCGTCCACTCCGAGCATGACGTCCTCCATATAGTGCGGAGTAAAAGGCTCTCTTGCCATACGCTTGCTGCGCGAACCTGGTTGAGATGATGAGTTGGGATTGTTTAAATCCACTATTGCTCCGAAATCACTCCATACGGATGCTGCCTGATATGCGGACACAGCGTTGACAGGCACTTTTAGCGTGCAATTGCTTAAAGTTACACTGGAAAAAACATTGCTGACAATGTTCTGCGGCGTGGGGTTCAGGTTGATAACAGTAGTTAAGTTATAGCAAAGTTTAAAAGTCTCGTAACCGATACTATCTACAGAACTCCCAATAGTAACGCTATTCAATAAGTCACAAGAGGAAAAAGCACCCCAGCCAATAGTAGTTACCGAGTTGGGGATGGTAACGTTAGTCAAGCCGATGCAATTTGTAAAAGTAAGAGCGTAAATAGTGGTTACCGAATTGGGAATAGTAATGTCATTCAAGCTGTCGCAAGCACCAAAAGCAGAAGTGCCAATAGTAGTTACTGAATTGGGAATAACGTAGCTTCTGTCGGTTTTGCCGGCGGGATATTGTATCAGCGTAGTTTGGTCTTTATTAAACAGTATTCCGTCAGTAGAGGAATAGAACGAATTGGCGTCGTCCACATTGATTGAAGTTAAGTTGTAGCAGTAGGCAAAAGCCTGATTACCGATAGTGATTACTGAATTCGGAATGACAATATTGACCAAATTGTAGCAACTTAAAAAAGCATGGTTACCGATAGTGATTACCGAAGCAGGAATAGTAACATCAGTCAAGCTGAGGCAATAGATAAAAGCCTGGTCACCGATAGTGATTACCGAACCGGAGATGGTAACATTAGTCAAGTTGTAATGGTTGTAAAAAGCACCGGTGCCGATATGGGTTACACCATTCTGTATAATTACGGTTTTGATATTACTTATATACGCAGACCAGGGTGTAAAGTCGGATGACCAGCCATAATCCGCCATAGCACCATTACCGCTGATAGTGAGGGTATAGTTGCCGACTATGCCGACAATTTCGGTGAGCGTCCAGATACAGTCGCCGGTTGTGCCGGAGGCTATTATGGTATCCCTCACTATACCGAATTTTACACTGTCCACATCGGATACGAACATACTTTTAACTATGTTGCCGTTGCGGTAGGTTCGCATAATACGTTGCGAATAAACATTCGCGCTAATTGCCAATAAAGTAAATAATAGTAATAATTTTTGTTTCATAGTGTTTTATTTTATTAGTTAAACCTTTTAGATGAACTGCCGCTATTCCCCTACTGCACCAATTTATAAATAATAGTAAAGCCGCCTTTGGAAGTAATGGTCAGGTATTGACTTGCGATATACGGATTGTTGTATGTAAAATCGACAAATGCCCTAATCGAAAATTGTTTGGTAAGTTCGTATTCGGCGTAAGTGTTTAGAGAACACATAAACGCGCCGGACGAGGGCTGTACGTTATCCTGATCAATACGGCGTACAAGAACTTTTTCATCACGCAATGAAATATCGGCACGTAAAATAATATCATTTCTGATTTGCCGCCTGCTGCTGCCGCCTGAATTAACTTTGAAGCCCACATTTTTAATTCTGTACCCTGCGCCGATAATCCATTCCGAGCGGTTACTTTCAGTTAGCTGATTATTGACAAACGATAAGCCGATTTGCCGCGATTTGCGATATTCAAAATTTAGCGACAAATCATTTTGAAGCGTTGCGCTCACTTTTATAAGCGGTGCAAAATCTTCACGTAAAACAATACCGTCCATAATATACTGCGATATGTAATTTCCACTTGGATCAAGCGCGTCGCGTATATCTTCCCATCCCGCAAAAAGCAGGTTGTTCGTGTATGAACCTATATTATATGAAGATGTGTAAGCATGCGACAATGTGAAATTTTTAAATATTTTCCGCATAGCTCTTATTTTCGTAAGACCGTTGTAATTTAAATTCCAGTTAGGCAGCGGAAAGCGTCCCATTGGCGATAATTTTATTTTGTTTGCGTCAGTGCCGCTGTATGCCGCCAAAAATGCAAGAAGCATAACTTCCTGTTGATTGCTTTTATAACCCAGCGGAAACATTTGCCCTGTTAAAGTATCTAACACCTCACCGTGTTTATTTTCTCCGGCAAGCCGCCGTGCAATAATTAAACGATTATCCAAAAACTTATCAAACACAGCACTGCCGTCATGTTCATCTGATTTTGCAAACGCTGTTGCAAGTAAGATTGTACTTATCCTGTAATTACCACCCATCATAGGGTTTGTTTCCCTGAAACTGCCGGTGCTGTTATTATATTTGTAGTATGAAGAATGATTTTCCGACTGACCGTAATCTAATGAAACGGTAATTCTAAAATCATTAAACGGCTCTACTGTTGCGCGGGCATTTATTGTTTGTGTGAATGTGCGGGAGAATGGAGTATTTAATAAACTGTCTTCGGAAAGCCAGCCCATATCGGCAGCATGAGCGCGAATATCTTTTTGTGAGCCGAATACAAAACCAAAGCCGGGCGCGGCGAGACGTAAATCGTTACCAAATAAGTCGGGCTCCGGCATAAATCCGGGTAAAGTCATACTTTCACTGCGGTTATACGTAATACTTGCATCGCGTACGAGCATTAAAGCACGTAAAAATCCCTTTGCAATTTTTATTCCGATATTGTCCTCTGCTGCGTCTTTTTCTTTTTCTCTGCCTTGAATTTGATTGCTGCGCTGCATACGTGTCCGCCGCGAATTGGAACTGGTAGAGTTAATTTTTTTCAGGTACGGAACGTAATTATAAAGTTTTACAAAATCAAGTTTTCCGTTTCCATCAAGCGTTCTGCTGTTTGAAACAGTATTGCCCAAACGTTTCTGTATTGCAAGCGCACCTGCATCCCATCTGTACATTGAGCCATATCCGACATCCGCTTTAACCCAATCCATAAAAGGCAATTTGTAAATCGGCAAATCGTAAGTGATTCTTGTAACCTGGTCAAAATTTCTCATACTCCCGCCCTGCATAAAACTGCGCCAGATAGAATCTTTTTTTTCTTTTGTGTCTATCTCACCGAAAGGCTCATTCAAAAAAGCATTCGCATTTGCGTTATACGTTAAAGTAATTGATTTTGTAATATCGTATCTGAAAGTATAGACTCTTGTCCAGTCAAAGCGTTTGAAAAAAGTCGGCTCAATAAGTATTTTGCCGAACGATGATTTATCGCGTAATTTATTTTCGTTATAATCGCGTTGGATATTTGTTGTGAAAGAAAATTTGTTGGGGATATAATTGAAATTAAAATCGGAAATAAAAGTAAAAAATTTATTTTTTGCCATTTTTGTTTTTGCAAATGGAATAAAATATTTCGGCTGAATTGAAAAATCGTAACCAATGCCGCCTCTGTGTGTCGTTTGGTTGTCATACTCCACATCAACATCCCTGTGTTTTGTATCCGAGTAAGAGTAGGACAAATTAAAATTTTCAATATCCCAGGGCATTTGACTTTTGTTGGAGGATGGTCCGCGCTCTTTGCGAACGTTTATAAAATTAACATTTTGTCTTATGGTGTAATCCTGTATTTGCGTTTTTATTTCTTTTCTTTCTTCGGGCGTATATGTTTTAAGGTCGTCAGATGTTTTTACGTCAGGATTTAAAGGATTAAATTCAGGATTATTTATTGTAGAAGAAACATCGTAATGAACAGGCAGGTGTATCCCCGCTTTTGGCGGTAAAAATCTCCCTGCTTCCAAATTTACGGCAACATCGTAAGAAAGAACGTTATCTTGCGGCAGGTCCATAACGCGGCTTTCTATCTGTCCGAAATTTGCTTCCGTAAAACTTGTTGCTACGCTTACATCACCCAAATCACCGAGAGTTGCATGTATGCGGGCAGTTGCGGCAACACCGCTCTCTTTTCCGAAACCGTTTAACGAAAGTTCGTTCATCCAGACTTCAATACTTTTTGCTTCTCCGTCATCATCATCCCCCAGCCGCCGCTTTTGAGGATTGCGTACACCAATGAGAATTGACTTTACCGCACTTATGGTTGGAGTTCCTTTTACAGCATAACGCGCACCGTCAATATCCTCAGTGTATATCATGTTATACGAAATATTGCCTGTTTGCGAACGTATTTTTTCATCTCTGTGTTCTTTTACTTTTACAAGTTTTTTCAAATCAACAATCACATTATTTTCAGAGGGCCACACAAGGTCGCGTGCACTTTGACCCCATTCCGTATATTTAAGCGGAATTTCGTATTCGTAATAATTATCCTGAAAGTCTGTGCCTAAGCGGATAAATGCATGAACATCGCCGTCATGTGCAACATCCTGTGACTGTATTTTTTCAAGATGGACATACATTTCAATTTTTTCAAACTGACGCATATCGTAGTTTGCCGTTTTGTAAACGCCGCGTGCATCGCCGTCTGCAAGATTGTTTATTTTTAAACTTATTGCCTGTTCGTTAAGCTGACGATTATTTTGCTGCGCATAGTCAAGTTGGCGGTCAAGGTCGGGAGGCAAGACATAACGTACCGGAACGCGGTCGGAATTTTCTTCTATGCTTACAGTGGAGACATCAATATTTGTTGATGATGATACGGATGGCAGATGTATATTATCTTCATAAAGATTTTGAGTATATTTTCTCCAGTCGGCTTTTACCAAATCAAGCGTTGCGAAACGTAATACAACAGGTTCTTTGAACTCGCGCAGAAACATTCTTATAAACCGGATTGATTGAAGAGTTTGAATATTACCGATTGTTTTATCCGGCTTGCGGACAGGGATTTTAAACTGATACCATTTTACGGTTTGGTCCTGTCCGTTTTCCAAACGGACTTTCGATTCCTGAATATCTGTTATATTATTTTGTCCGATAGACATTCTTTCGGGTGTAATATATACTTCATACTGAAAATAATTTTCTGCTTCGCTTAAAGTATTGTCACTGTTAATATCTTCCGAAGTGGGGAAATTCGTTGCCTGTGTCGGAAATGATTCGTCGTTGTTGTCGGAAGATGGCGAATTGCCTTCGGGATTATTAAAGTATTTGTAGCGTGTAAGAATTTTATCGCCGGTCCAAGTTGATTCCGATTGCAATTGATCCCAGTAAGAGCCGCGAAAATAACGAAAATCATCACTTGAAGGATCATTGAATGCTGCGGCGTAGGCGTCATTATCCGTACCGCCGATAAAAGAGATAATATCCTGCAAGTAATCGTTAAAAAAAGATCTTTCGTCAATACTGCCGTTTGTTGAGGAAAGTCCGTCAAGACCAATATCCTGATATTGTCTTGCATTTGGCGAGTTGTCAAATGCATTAACGATAGGCTGTAATGTCGGAACACGCCCCCACCATGTAGTATCAACATTTGTAATTTCTGCCGAAGCAGGCATTCCATGTTCAAAAGATTTACGGCTGTCACGCAAAATATCTTCCGAAATATCACCAAGGTTAAAATAAAGTTTTCCGCCCGAATGTGTCGGCTCGCCGTTTGTTCCGCTTGTGCCTATAAACGGATCCATTAGCCAAAATTCAATGTATTCAACGTTTGACGCTTCAAAATCGGTGTTGTCTATTTTGCGCATTATCCCACCCCAGCGGCTTTCCGGACGCAACAATTGCCCTCTGTTATTTATACCTGCCGAAATAGAAGTGATACCGCCGACATCATAATTATACGGACCTTTTTCCTCCGGATAAAAAGCGAGATTAAGTGCTGATATTTGATTAGCTTCGCTTGTTGCAAGTTCTCTTGTGGGAAATACTTCCGATAGCGTTACGCGGCGGCTGTACGGCTGCGATAAGTCTTCCTTATCCGAAATACTTGACGGATTATTGTTTTTGTTATAAAAAACAGGGTCAATAATATACCACGCAAGTTTCGCACGGTTAAAACCTGAAATTTTAGATTCCAAAAATGAGTTTTCCGATTCGGGAAATAAATTCGGCTGCTTTTGCGGAGTGCTTGCCAAATACCACCCATACGCTTCTTTTAAATTAAATGTTGTTTTTGTTCCTTCAAAGTCGTCAATATATGTAATGCCCTCGCGTGAATTTCCTTTGTTAATTGCAGACGCGTGTCCGGGAACAAAATGCGCAAACTCTCCATACATACTTATTCTTGACGGTGTTTTACTTTTGATGAAAGGCAGAATTGCATCTACAACTTTTGTAAGCCAGCGGCTTTCTTTTTCATACGAAACATCAAAACCGTACAGAATATTTGAAATCGGTTCTTCGCCGTAACTTACTTTTGTCGTAAATGGGCTTTGGTGCAAATTCATAAATGTTGCGCCGACTTTAAAATTTTTAGAAAAGAAATGTTCCGCACGTAATCCAATCATACGTTTTGTCATCATCGTATTCATAGATTCTGCTTCCGTAGAAATATTGATCGGAACGCCTGAATTGAGTACGCCCTGATTAGTAATTTGTACAATTCCCGAAGTATAGTTAACGGTGTAATCGACATTCTCGGTAAGTACGTTATTACCAGCCATCACTCTGACTGAGCCTTGAGGCAAATTATACGCTCCGAGAGAAATTTCGCTGCCGTATGTACTTTTGTAATTTCCGCTGAAATAATATTTATTTCTATCCGGAAATTGCTGTGCTTCCGTTTTTGTTTTTGTATAAAGTTCATAAAAAGCATACTTGTTTGCAGCAATGCTGTCGCCGCCGAATATGTCAATCAAATCTCTTCCGAACGGCTCAACGTACGGTAAATAAAAAAGTCCCTTGTCGGCTTGAATATATCCCGCACCTGTTGCCGCACCGTCAATAAAATCAAACACTCCATCACTGTTGCGGTTTTGTTGATTGTCGAGATTGTCCATTCCGAATACGCGAATAAGCGGAATACCGCTGCGGGGTCCGTCTTTAAAATATCCGGTAGGAATACCGAGTTCATCGCCGGAATAGAGAATATTCAAGCGAAAATTTTCCGGACTTACCTGATACGATTTTAACGAATAAACGTTTTTCATCATCAGGTTCCACAGCGGATTTGTAACGTTGAGTGTGGTTGCTTTCAATAATTTTACGATAAGTACCTGCGGGTCAAGAATACCTTGATCGGAAAATTCACCAACCTGATAAGTTGTACTGTCGCCGATAATTTGATATTGATACGCTACGGCAAGTACCTGATCATTATTCAAAGGTTGATTGAGCGATATAAAACCGAGTTTCGGATTGAAAGTATATTCGTTTGTATTCAGCCGGCGTGCGCTTTCTACTTTTTCGTACTGTTCTCCCGATGTATATCCTGCCGTGTTTGCAATATATTGATTTACCGAACTGATATTTCTCATCATGTTTTTGTCAAGCAAGAGAAGTAAGTCGTTTGCATTGTTGTCCGACTGTGATACCGAAGGATTTTTAATACGTGTATCGTACGGATTTAATTCGCCCAAATCTGTGAATGCAACAATATTTCTGTTGTTCTGCACTGGGGAGCCGATATTTGTAACCCATACTTCAATTTTAACGATATTTATCTGAGTGTTTATAAGCGGTAATTGCGACAAAGTATTATGATAGTTATCACGGAAATAGTGATTCATAAAATAATGGCGGTTCTCCTCATATTCATCTGCTTTAAAATCAAATTCCGTACTTTGTGCGCCGCCCTCTACGCGAATATTTTTATTTTCGGAACGCTGTTCGGAAAAAACGGTTGTAAGATAAGTATTGCCAAACTGCATTTTTAAACTTATACCGAAAAGATCCTGTACGCCGAGTATAAGTGTTGTCGGCAGTTGGAAACTGACGTTACCCGCCTGTGCGTTTTTAATAATTTCATCTTCCTTTCCTTCGTATTGCAGTTTTAATTTATTGTCAAATTTAAAAAGTGCCTCTGTGTTATGACTTAGATTGAAGCTTATTTTATCACCTATCTTTACATTTAATCCGATGTCAATTTTTGAATCAAAATTAAAATTAAATGTTTGACGGTTTTTTATATCAATGGCAGGATCGTCTCTTCGGTTATAAACAAGAGCAAATGTAAGTTCTACGGAGCCTTTCAAATCAAATTTTACAAAATCCTTTCCTAAAAGATCATCTAAAAAAGAAGTGTTCAAATTTAAACCGGGCAGCAGATTATTTATGCCTGATGATGCGGTGGGAGTATATGTTGCTTTTGATTTCCAATAGTCGGTAATATTTTTACTTGCGTTGTATTTGGCGTATTCGTCGGCAGTCATTGTTTGTGTGCTGAGAGGGTATCCGCCCATTTTTTTTACAACGGTATATTCGCCTGTTTTCGGATTATATGTTACTTCCTCTGTTTGCGGAGCTTTCATATAAAGCGACTTGTTTTGCGTATTTTCCCCTGTAGGTTCTTGCTGTGGAATCGGGTACGGCAAATCATTGCCGGTATCCTGCGCAGCCAATGACTGTACTATAAGCAGCATCGACACCAACACGAGAGAAATTAAGAAGAATATATGCGTCAGTCGTACATTCATAAATTACCACATAAACATAGCAAAAGGCTAATCCTACGAAGTTACAAAAATTAGATGAAAGCGGTTGTTGGGAAAAGTCTAAAAAAGTGGTACGCTTAATATAATTTTCCATTACGAAAAAATGAGTATATTTGTAATTGTGTTATTGAAAAAACATCTTATTTTCGGGTGGCTGCTCATTGC
The DNA here is from genome assembly GCA_031257915.1 of Bacteroidales bacterium. Classification (GTDB taxonomy): domain Bacteria; phylum Bacteroidota; class Bacteroidia; order Bacteroidales; family P3; genus JAIRNR01. Next base: position 80,155 of record JAIRNR010000019.1, on the reverse strand, counting down.
AGTTATTTCCACGGCAAGCGGACAGTTTCGGTATGAAAAACGCCCGCAGGCATTATTCTCATACGAGGATAAACCTGCGTATAATGGCATTACTATAGAGGCGGTACCGTTTTTTTTCAAAGGATTTTCGCTAACTTATGAAAGACATATTGCAAAAGGACACTGGCTCGCTTTGCAACCTGTTTATTACACTACCGTAAGTTTTGCATCGTCCCGCAAAAGTGATATTAGAAGAATGCAGGGTTTTTCTGTCGCTCTTTATCACCGTTATACTTATTTTGAAATTGACAAGGTTGGATTCGGACTTTATCTGCAATGGGGCGGAATGTATTATCAGAATCATATTGTCAAAGTAGATGGTGTGTCGGACGATATACAAAAATTCGGAATTGATATTGCCCTTGGGTTCCGCCAGACAATTATTCGTCCGCTATACTTTACTTTTTGTATCGGCTATGGTGAACGTTTTATTATCAAGAACGAGAACAGAGCATATATGAAAAACTTTTTGGACCACGGCTATGAGGGACCTGCTTTAAGCATTGGTTTTGGTTTGGGATTTAGATTTTAATTGATTTGAAAAATATTTTTACCATATTGCTGCTCACTGTAAGCGTATTTAGCATAAATGCGCAGGGGACGAAGTATAACGGTTCGGACGTTTTACACCCTGTGTTTGCAGAAAGAGCGATTGTAAGTTTGGTACCGCTTCCGATTATTTTCAATAGTTTTCGCGTTGATGTTGATGTTAGAATTAGTGACAATATATGGCTCCATATTGCCCCAAGAGTCAATCTTAAAGCGGCGGCTGACGATTTATCCAAATTTGTGAAAGGAGGAGGTGTTGATATAAATGCCCGATATTATATTAAAAATAAACCGACCGGTCTTTATTTTTCAACAGGTCTCGGCGCAGAATATAATCAATTAGGAGATATTACAAAAAAGACAAAACTGTATTACGAAGTAACTGCTATCCGTTTTGGCGGACAAACTTATTTAGGATATTCTTTACAACTGTGGCCCCGATGTGTACTGGATATTTATGCGGGTGCAACATTCCGTTATTCTCAAAATTCTTTTCCTACAGACGAATACAAGAGCGTTGTTGAAAATGTCCGAGCAAATCCGTTCAGTTATCATTTCAGCGGTGTCTGCTTTGACGGCGGTGTTCGTATCGGAATTACTCTATAGTATTTTAAGGTATATTTGTCTTAATCATAACGGCATAATGAGTGCCGACTCTTACAACATAAGTTCCCTGCGGCAGGAATGATACATTCAGCAGTGTCTTTTTTTGCATGCATTTTTGCGAAAGAACTTTCTGCCCCATTATATTGTATATTTCTATCGGCATATTGTTATTTGCAAAACTGTTGCTCTCAACAATAATATGCCCGTCCTTCACAGGGTTGGGGTATATTTTCAACTCCGCTTTTTTGCCCGCTTCTACGCTGCCGGTCTCTGTTATCGTGAAACTGAATACGGATGACGAATTGCGTTTATACTGTCCCGCAAGTGCCTGTACATACCATGTGTGAGTGCCTGTTGATAACTGTTCTATTGCACACGATGTTTCGTCGAGTATGCCCGCAAGAGAACCATCTATATAAAAAGCATACTGCAATTCGCTGTCTATACTGTCGGGCAGCGTTGGCATTTGCCACGAAAACACACAGTTTGTATTTGTTGAAGAACTTCCGTCGGCCGGTAATAAAAGGTTGAAATTGCTTATCGGATTTGCCGTATCTACGGATGGCGGCGGGGAGAAAGTGTCGCAACCGTAACATAAGCCGAAGCCGTACTGGAAAAGCGGATCACCCGAAAGCGGAACGGGCAAATCGTTTTGCATCGCTGTCCGTATTAACGCTCTTTCCGTTGCCGACGCGCCTATATCGTAGGGCAGTTCCCATTTCTCTATCTGATTGTTCGGATTATCTGTTCCTACCTGTTCCTGCGAACGGGGCAACTGGAAAGGCAGTTTGCCCGTTGGCGAAAAATCGCCGAATATAACTTCTGCCAACGCCTGCATTATGCCGTTGCCGCCGCGATAAACAACCATCACAGCATCGGACAAATCAATAACTTCGGTAAGCACATAAGGACGCGGCAAAATAACCGCTGTTATTACTTTAAGTCCGGCGTTTTTGAAATCGCGTATTGCCTGCAACTGCTCTTCGGGTATGTTGGGATTTTTATCTGCCCATTCCGTGCCGTGTGTATATGACTGTTCGCCTGTCACTACTACCGCTACGTTTGCACTGCCTGTATATTCTCCGCCTGCGTGGTGTGTAACACTTATGCCATTTTGCGCAGCCCTGTCTGCAACTGCTTCAAAGTACGATTTTTTAGCCTGCGGATTATCGTAATAAATACTCTGCCATATAACGTTGGGGTCAAGATTTTGGTTGTACTGTCCCTGCTCGTTTTGCCATACGGCACGCTGTCCGCCCACGACTATACCGTTTAAATTTGACGATGACATAAGCGGCAGTACGTTTTCATTGTTCGACAACAGCGTTATTGACTTGCGTGCCGCTTCTAAAACAATGGCGTGGTTTTCGGCACTTGTCCATTTGCAGGACGTGTCGGCGTACGGATTTTCAAACATTCCCGTACGGATTTTCATATCAAGAATTTTTCTTGCCGATTCGTCTATCTTTTCCATGCCGACAGCTGCAACAAGTTCGTCAAAATTTGTAGGCGCAGAGGGCGCACCGCCAAGCACGTTTATTCCTACGCTTATGCTTTCTATTGACTGCGCTGTTGTGGCAGCGAGCCAGTCGGTTATTACAAAGCCCTTAAAGTTAAGTTCATTGCGCAGGTAGTCAATAATGGGCTTGCTTGAATTTGCGCCCGCACCTGTGGGATCAAGGTATGGACAGGTATTGTAGCCGGGCATTACCGACGCGGCATTTGCTTCAATTGCCGCATACCATGGTTTTATATGATAGCCTATAGTTGCTGCGTCGTACTGCAACACACTTTCGCCGCCTGCACCCTGCGAGGGCCAGTGCTTTACGGTTGTTACCATTGAATGAGGGTTCAGTTCCGGTCCGCCGTGCATACCACACACTATTGCGCGTACCATTGCTGCCGCTTCATCGGCATTTTCACCGTTGCCCTCCTGAAAGCGCGGATAGAGAACTTTTGTGTCCACTTCGGCAAGTGGTCCGAGTGTACCTGTAAAGCCGAAGCCTTTTTGTTCCAAACGGTGCAGGTTGCCGCAAAGATAAGCAAGGTGCGGACTGCGAGTTGCTGCCAGACCAAGTTGGGTAGGGTAGATTGTTTTCCATCCATGCACCTTATCGCCAAAAAAGCCGACAGGTATGCCCATCCGTGTTTGTGCTGCAGCCCTCTGTACCTCTCTCATTCCGCCCTCTACTCCGTATGAAAAAGCAAAGCCGTCCGTATGCGGTGAGTCGTTGCCGCCGTAAAAAAGTTGAGCTATTTTTTCGTCCCGCGTAAGGCGGCTCATTACATCGTCGAGCCGCTGTTCAGGTGTAAGGTGCCAATCTTCAAACGGTTCTATCGTGCCGTTTTTATTCATATCGCGGCAGCCATTAACAATATCTACTCCGTCATTTTCGTTTTCAAGTTGCGGCAGATAAATCCCGAAACGCTGCTTGTTTGAGAATTTCTGTCCTTGTGCCGTATGTGCCGTAACGTACCATTTATATGTCCATCGGTCGGGGAGTTCCGCAGGAACCGTGAAAGAAGTGGAAGTTGTTTCGCCGATTTTCGTATATCTGTCAAGCAGATTTCCGGACGCGTACCACTCGTAGTCGCTGCGGGTTATGTTCATATATACTTCATACTTTGCCGCACCGCTGCATACATTCCACTGCAAGAGTGGGCGGCGTGTCGCTGTTACCATACTGCTGTCGGAAGGCAGTGTAAGATAAAAGTCAATCTGTTCGGGCGGCAGTACCGAAACGGTTATATTGTCTGATGCGGTAGTGTTTGAATCGTCCGTAACGGTCAGACTGAAACGGTAGTCGCCAAGAGAGAGGTTTGTTATTTGCGTTGTCGCGCTGTCGGGATTTTCAATAATAGCGTCTCTGTTGCCGCTAATCTGTTGCCAGAAATAACTTGCAATTTTTCCGCCAATATCTGTACTGCGGCTGCCGTCGAGAGTTATACTGCTTGCAGGTGCGTAAATTATTATATCCTGTCCTGCATCTGCCGTAGGCGGCAAATTACCTGTAAAAACACGCTCTGTAAGTTTTATACCTATAGTCATTCCTTCATACACCGCCGTTTTGAGCGTTATCCCTCTTATCGTATCAAACGGATTTGTTCTGCTTACAGTGTAAAATTCCACATCATAATTGCCTCTGAAATCCTGTATCGTAACTGTTATCGGTGTGCCGAGATAGTAAATAAAAGTGTCGCGGTATGATGTGTTTTGAACAACAAAATGTATGCTGCCTGCAGTTGTCGGCTGTTTTAGCGTTAGACCGTTTGCGAGCGCAAAAGACCTGTCTTTGCCGAGCGTATCGGCAGGAGTGATAAGCATATCTATATACTGAACGTACGGAACATCTATCGCTATCGGTACAGCGGGCTGTTTTGTGAATGTGTATCTGCCGAGATTTATACCGCCGCTTTCAAGCAACACTTTTATTATATGCCTGCCTGCCGGTAACGGAAATACGCCTACCGTAAGATTTTTCTTTTCCCATCCGCCTGTTGGTCCGATAGCACACGCTCCGCTCACATCAACTTCATCAATAAAAATACGAAGCACACCTTCGCCGCCCGAAAAAGTGTTCATTTGATAAACGCCGTCTTCGGCTATATCCACCGTGTATTTCCACCATTCACCCGGATTTGTCCAGCCGATATTACTGTTTTGTAAATTATTCGTGTTTTCCGTTTCAACGCCTGTACCTGTGCGATAGTTGTCGCCGCCAACCATTGCAGTATCGTAATCATGGCAGGCAACTTCGGGTCCGCCCAAATCGAACTGTACTGCATGTATTGTCTGTGAGGGTATTTGCCATGGGGTACCGTTATACGGTCGCTGTTCTATCACCTCTACGCTAACTGTTGCGGTATCGCTTAATCCGTCATTGTCTATCGCAATCGCTGTGAGCGTTTTCATCCCCACTTCAGACGGAACGCAAAAAACTTCGTAGGGCTCTGCTGTCGCCTGTCCTATGCTATCCTCATTAAAATAAAATATAACCCTTGCAATGGCTCCGTCTCTGTCCGTTGCAGTGGCAGTAATTTTTGTTGCAGTGCCGAGCGCAAGACGGCTACCGCTATAGAGTGAAGATATTTCCACACTCGGTTTTTCACCGTCAGGGATACGCGAATTATAAAAAGTACGGGCATTTACACGGATAGTTTTTACAACAGCGTGATTATGGTAAATATCAACATCTACAGCCTCATTTGTCGGGTTATATAAAAGATACGTTAGCGAATCGTTTCTGTCCTTATATACTACTCCCGATGGAATGCTTGTATTGTAATCGTCTGCGGGATAGCCGTAAGTTATAAATGCGTTGCTCTGATAATAGTTCGTTAATGTATTTATATGATTTCGCCACTCGTTGCCGGCAGTGTTGTCATTACAGTATTCGTGCAGCCATTTTGCCGAACTGTCGGGATTTACATAATTAAGAATGTTCAGGTGATAGCCGCCAAGATACGGTCCCATTGATTTGTAATTGTCGTAGGGATTTGCGTTTCCGGGATAATTATCCGCATTGCCCGCATTTCGTTCGCTGAGCATTTGGTTACTTATGGCTGTCATTTGTGCTTTATTACTGCCGAAATTATTGTAGAAAAATTCCACAGGGCACGCCTGAATACCAAGTATCCATGCGGGGTCGCCGGAAAAATACGTACCGTAACCAACATTGTCCGTACGCACTATCCCCGCGTAATCGTGGTTGTAGGTGGGCGGAAAATTTTCCTGATACAGGTCTAACCAGTATTCTTCGGTAGCGGCGCGTTCAAGTACATAGCCCATTGCACCGGTTGCTGTAATGTCGGGATCGTTTAATTCCAAACCGAGCAGATATAAACCCACCCAAGAATTTAATGCCTCTGATGTGGATTCCTGATTGTTGCCGCCGCCGTCGCCTGTACCGCCTGCAAACGAATGTCCGAAATAAGGGTCAAAGTTACGCAGGTACGGCTGATAATCTCCACTGCCGTTATAGCGCGACCATGAGGCATAGGTGCGGGCTATTTTCTTTATCATTTCGCCGTAATCGGTCTTAAATTTCGGGCTTAACATCATAAGACGCGCCGCACCCGCTGTAAAGTAGCCGTAATGGAAATGCAGATCGTTAAACCCTTGCGAACCGTAACCGGGCGGAAAGCCGATAAATGCGCCATAATCGGGGTATTCGGTAAAAAAGAAAGAATTATTTTGAGTGCGTTCACTTGCAGTAAAATTAAGCCAGTCGGCGAACTCCGCCGTTAAATCATTCTTTATTTTATTGAGCAATGCGATGTTGCCCTCTGTACGTGCCATAAGCATTGCTGTTGCATGTTCGCCGAGCATTTTAGCATAAGTGTTGCCATTGCGTCCGCCTGCGTACTGTTGCGCTCTGCTTAAAAGGTCGCTGAGCATTTCCTCGCGCTCGGCAGTGAGATTGAGCGGCTTTGGCATATACGGCAACAATCCGCCGAAATTATACTTTATTGTAAATGTACTGTCGGCGGCAGTGTGCATAAGCCCAAGAAATGTACGGTAATCGGCACCGTTTATAAAACCGAAACTTTTATCCGTATTGCGGTAGTGGTGGGGGATGAAGGACATCAGTGTTTTTGACTTTTCGCCGGTCTCAATATTTTTTGGGTCAAGCGCAAACGTTGTTTCTATGTTGCCTTCGCGCACATTGTATTTATAGCGATATTCGGTATTTGTCGGCTTGTTGCGGGCATAAACGTCGTAAATCGTAATATGATTTCTTTCGGGCAAAACCGAGATAATAACATAGCGTTTGTTTTCGGGTGTTTGAACAAGAAAATCGCCACCGCGTGACTTATGCAAAATGCTGCCTGACGGTAAATGTACACCATAAATTTTATTGTCAAATTCAATAGTGAATACACTTATGTTTGCAGGAAAGTCCGTTATTTCCGTACCTGCCGTATTGTATATATATGCCGTATTCGCAGGTTTTAAAATCGGATAAAGTCCGTCAAGTTCAAAGTATATAAACGGAACTCCATGTACAAGCGTTGTTGTTATGCTCTTGTTTTCCGTTACGCCGCCTGCTGAAGCCGTATTGCTGCTGTGCAGAGTGAAACCCAAATCGGACCAGTCATAAACCTTTGCCGCCTCTGTTTCAAAGTCGGCTGTATATCCGGCTCCACCTTTCGGACTGTCGGTAAATATTATCTCATCGCACATAATAAAACCCCAGCCCGCACCTGTAGCATCAACAATACGTATTTCCGCCGTCTGTCCTGCAAATTCGCCGACATCCCACGTGTGCTGCGTTAGAGTTGGTCCGTTGTTGCCTGTTGCATTTCTTACTTTTTCACCGTTTATAAAAAGTCCGACGTATGCGGCATCGGGATAGTTGCCTCCGCCGACACGCAGGCGGATGTAGTTTTTTTCTATTGTGAATTGCGGTGAAGTGAGTGTGAGTTGTGCGGCATCTCCTTTGAATGTATTTACAAATCTGTTGCCTGTATATCCTGTTGGAGTGGGGTTTTGCGTGATTTCTTCCGTTGCCGCAGGTCCGGTAATGTTTTGCGTATTGTTTGTCGCTGTCCATGTTCCGAAATCGGGAGTTTCAAAATCGGCATAGATTGTGTTGGCGTCTATCGGCTGTAATACTGCTGTAGCGTTTATCTGAAGCGGAGTTCCTGTTTTCATTCCGCCACCGTCGAACTCTTTTGGAAAAAATACATTAAAACCGTTTTCCGATGCGGTCATCATTATCGGGTGCGCCCATGCTGCGGTGTTAAAACGGTCGCCGTCTGTTGTTACGGTTACTTCGGTTTCCGTCTGCTGCCGTCCAAGTCCGCGAAAAAGAAATTCCGTCCACCATTTGTTTGTGGGCAATGGGCGATTGCGGGCATTGTCGTGCAGGTTAAGAAGTGGATACGCCTTTTTGAACCATTCGTAAGGGGCGGCAAAATAGCCATCAACAAGTCCAACGTTATTTGGCGGATACGAGGCGTAACTGCCGGACCCCACTGTTTCTACAGTTTGGGATATTGCTTTCGGATGCAGCAGCAGTGCTGCAAGCGTGAACGGAAATACGTATTTTATATTCATAATGATTATAAATTGTTATATCAAATTCATATAGAACTTACAATTGAAAGCCGCGCCCGCAATCAAGTTTAAATATGTTGAATAATCATTTTCTTGAATGTCGGGCTTTCTACACGTTCATTTCACGTACTTAATATTTCTTACGATTCCAATCTGCGAATATACGAAAAATATTATCCAAACAAATTATCCAGTACCACTTCCGACTGTATATTATTCCAATACATATTATGAGCAATGCCGTATGTGGTAATCATAGTCAAATGGACAGCATTTTTGGTTTTTGTTTCCTCTACAAAAGTATATTTTTTATTCCGTAAAGTTTCATCATACTTTTTGTCAATAACAAATTCTTTATTTGAAAATTTTACTTCGCAAATATTTATAATTTTATCGTTTCGCTCAATCAGCAAATCAATTTGGGCTTTGGTCTGAGTATTTTTACTGATCCATGAATATGAATTTGTTAAAACTCCTTCTATACTTAATGTCTGTTTTATTTGCTTTTCATGCACAAGCACAAGCATTTCAAAAGCATATCCGCACCATGTTTTATAGACAGATGTGTCAATAATTTTTGTCCAGTATCTTTTCTCATTTATACGTTTCCCTTTAATAAAATTCAAATAAAATAAAGAATAAAAATCCACTAATTGATACAGCTTGTCTCTGACATTTTTACTGTATCCGTAATATATTCTTATAAATGAAGATTGCTCAAGTTCTTCTAACATCCGAGTTAGAGTACCGCCGTTTGACAAGCCGGAATACTTGACAATTTCATCTCTCGTAAGTCCGATACGTTTTTTTGCAAGTGTATTTACTATTGTTATATAGTTTTCGGAATGTTTAAACAATGAATTATAAATTTTATCAAATTCTAACTTCAGTATTCCACTATCATGAAAAAACAATCTGTCAATACTCTGCGGCACACTTTCATTCTTTTTAAGCAAATCCCAATAATATGGTATTCCGCCAAGGATCATATACATTTCGGCAATTTGTTTTCTGTTTAATCCGTATTTTCTATTTGCGGCAAATAGTTCACACTCATTTAATGTAAATGGTTTCAAATGTATTTGCATTGTAGTCCGATTATGCAGTCCGCCTCTATTTTTTAACAGTTTGTTAATCATCCATGATGTTGAAGAACCGCAAACTATAAGCATAATGTCGGGACGTGAAGATGCCCAAGTGTTCCAGAAATATTCAAGTGCCTGAAGAAAGTGAGAATTAGTTGTATCCAACCAGGGAAGTTCATCAATAAATACTGTTTTTTTATCCTTGCTTTTGATGTTGCTTAATATATCCGCAAGTTGGTCGAACGCTCTAAACCAGTTGTTCGCAACAGGAAAATGCATCTTGCCATATAACTGAATTGCGGCATTAAAATTTTGTAATTGTATAACATTGCGGGTATTTTCAACACCTGAAAAATAAAATGTAAACCTCTTGCGAAAAAACTCTTTTATTAAGAATGTCTTTCCGACACGCCTTCTTCCGTAAACAGCAACAAACTCTGCTTTATTTGAATTAAAACAGTGTTTTAATATTTGGCACTCCTCATTTCTGCCGATAATACTGCTCATATAAATTCAATTTGTGGCTACAAAGGTATAAAAAATATGGGATATAGCCACAATTCGTTTTCAAATTTCGGCTATAAGTGTGTAAAAAATATGAGATATAGCCACAATTCGTTTTCAAATTTCGGCTATAAGTGTATAAAAAATATAGGATATAGCCGCAAGTTTTGCTCTCTGTCTATCGCATAATGCGGCTTGCAATAGCAAAATGCGTAAAGTACCGTTCAATTGAATCTGCATTATCGGCGGTAAACTTATCGTCATAAAATAATCCGAGAAACTCATCCCTCGCACGTAAAACCTCAACAAGCCGTCTGAATTGCTTTTTGCCTGCAAGACCGCAAGCCGTTGCACTAAACAGATCCAACGCTCTTTCTATTGCCCCCTGTATTCGTTCATCTTTGCCCTCCTGCACCGATATTACCCATTTGTTCATAAATGCTTAATGCAGCCCAACGCTCTCTGTCAACAGGCTTATTACTCATAAACAATATTATTTATAATCTCACGAATTTGTTTTTGCAAGTCGGGATTTTCAACCGAACGTGAACGATTGCACTAAAATTTTTTGCTCTACATCCACAACGGCTTTTACCAAATCATCATACATATTATGAGACATTTCCCATAATTCGGCAACACTTATTCTATTTGTTTGTTTCATTTGTATTATGTATTTGTCCGACAAAGTTATAAAATTTCACATTCCAAAATTCGCACGATTTTCCTAACTTTACAAACTATGCACAGTCGTACGGGTTTATTTTTCTGTATATTTTGTATTATACTTGCGGGTTGCTCTACAAAGCGCAATACCGTTTTCACGCGCAATTACCACAACTTGACATCGTTCTATAATGTTTATTGGAACGGCAGGGAAGCACTTAAAGAGATGGACGCAAAACTCCACGAAAAGGCGAAAGAAAATTACTTTGAAATTCTGCCTGTTTTTCCCGGCTCAATAGACGACACCGCAATATCAAGCGAACTTTCGTCAAGAGTTATAGAAAAGGGTACGCTTGCGGTAAAAAAACATTCTATTCAGGATAAGGGCAAAGAAGTTGTAAAATATATAGACGATGCCTACGTTTTAATGGGTATCGGTTTTTTTTACAAATATCAATTTTCCGATGCCCGCAAAGTTTTTAATTCTATAATATCAAATTTCGGAGGCACGCCGGAAGCAAATGAAGCCTTGCTCTGGACGGCGCGTACATATATTGAAGAAGAGGAATTTTCGGCAGCGCAGGTATTATTATCCCGCATATCATCTGCAGATGTAAAATTGAAAAAAGACGCAATGCGCCTGTTGCCGCTCGTATGGGCAGATTATTATATAAAATCAGGAGAAGAACAAAGGGCAGTACCTTATTTAAAAGAAGGTATAAAATTATATAAAGTACGTGATGAAAAAGTGCGCCTGTTGTTTATTCTTGGGCAGATTGCTCAGAAACAGGGCAATCAGATGGAAGCGTACAAATATTATAAAAAATGTGTCGGAATGAATCCGCCGCTTGCAATGTCGTTTAACGCCCGTCTCAATATGGCTCTTTGCTACGATGGCAGGAAAAACGATATAAAAAGTACGGTAAAGCAATTGCAGCGAATGTTGCTTGATACGAAAAACAGTGCGTATTTCGGGCGCATTTATTATGTTCTTGGTGAGATTGCTTTCCAAAATAAAGATGAAGAAAAGGCGGTAACATATATGGATAAATCCATTGATGCAAGCGGGAACGACAATGACCGTAAACTGCTTGCGGCACGCCGTCTGTCCACATATTTTTATGAAAAACGCGATTTTATATCGGCGCAAAAATATTATGCAATTGCCGCAAGTGTTGTAGATCCGTTAGAAGAAGATGCATACCAAATAAAAAGCAGAGCCGAAGCACTTGCCGAACTTGTGAGATATTACAATGCTTTTATCATTGCCGACACAATAAAAATAGTCGGCAATATGAGTAAGGATGAGCAGACAAAATATGCCGCAAAAAAAGCAAAAGAATATAAGGAACAGAAAGAAAGAGAGCGGGCTAAAGCACTTGAAGATGCAGCCAATGCCGTACCGGCGGCATCTAACAGCACTGCGTGGTATTTTTATAACACCCAGTCAAAAAACGTAGGATATAATGAATTTGTAAAAAAATGGGGTAAACGTGAGTTGGAGGATTTTTGGTTTTTGTCCAATAAACCGCGCATAGCGAGTTTTTCACGCGATGACGAAGAAACATCGGAAAATCAAACGCAGCAGGAAGGCAGAAAAAAGAATAAAGACCTTACCCCTGCCGATCCCGATTATTACTTAAAAGATATTCCGAAATTTCAAAGCGATTTTGAACGTATTGATTCGGCAATAGAGGTGAATCTTTTTGGTGTGGGGCGTGTATATTACGACAGGATGAGCGAAGGGACAGAGGGCGAAAAATATCTTGTGCGGCTTATAAAAGATTATCCCGAATCTAATTTTGTTCCGGCTGCCTGCGAATTATTGTGCAAAATTTATCACGAGAGAGGCGACAATACCAATTATGAAAAATATGCAGGTTTATTGCGTACTAAATACCCTAATACGGAACAAAACGGACGGATAAATGATCCTGATTATTATAAAAAATTAAAAGAAAGTGAAGCAGTTGTTTCAAAATTATATGAAACGCTTTATGAAGATTTCTCCACAGGGAGACACAGTGCGGTTTTAAACAAAGTAAAAAATATTGAAGAAAAATATCCCGTAAATTCTTTTAAAGCGCAGATACTTTATATGAAAGGAATATCAACAGGGCATATTAAAGGACGTACCGCAATGACACCATTTTTGCAACAGTTTTTAAACGAATTTGCAACACATGAACTTGCATCGAGAGTGTCGGCGATGTTGTCGTCAAATATAGAGATAAAGCCATTGAACGATGATATTCCTGTTATTGCGGAGAATGTTACGGCAGGCTATTCTAACGATTCCGGTGATAATATTATCGGCAGAGAACAGGTATTACAGTTTAAGCAATTATTTGCAGCACCGGAATTAAACGAAAAATATTACGTTGTATTGTTATATAACAGGCAAGGAGTGAGAGCAAATGTTTTGAAAATACGCATAAATGATTTTAATCGCAAAATGTTTTTGTCAGACAATCTTTCCGTAGAAATAAAAGATTTTGAAAGTGACAGAATGATAGTAGAAATATCAACGTTTGAAACAGAGAACGATGCAGAAGAATACCGCAAAACATTTTCCACAAATGATTATATTTTCGGAGCATTGGATGTTCAGAAAAATGCACCTCAAACATACGTGGTTTCCAAGAGTAATTATGATAAATTGCTTGAAACAAAAGATGAAAAGGGGTACAGGGACTTCTTACAGAAATAAAAATAGATTATGAAGCGACTTTTTTTGATTGACGCAATGGCTTTCATCTACCGCGGATATTATGCACTGATAAAACATCCGCGTACTACATCAGGTGGATTTAATACATCTGCAATACTCGGTTTTTTCAATACTTTTTTGGAAATTTTGCGTAAGGAAAATCCTACTCATTTGGGCGTTGCATTCGATACTCAGGGACCGACGACACGGCATCTTCAATTCATCAACTACAAAGCAAACAGAGAAAGAACGCCGGAAGATATTTTAAATTCTATTCCGTATATAAAGAAACTGCTCGAATTGTTGCATGTTCCGGTTTTTGCGAGTGAAGGTTACGAAGCGGATGATGTTATCGGAACGTTGTCTGTTAAGGCGTCTGCTGCCGGTTATGATGTGTATGTAGTCACGCCAGATAAAGACTTTGGGCAAATTGTTTCATCAAAAATTTTTATGTACAAACCTGCATATTCAAGTGGTGGTTTTTCCATTCTCGGCGAACGTGAGGTATGTGAAAAGTTTGGCATAAAGTCTGCTAAGCAAATGATTGAACTGCTTGGGCTGTGGGGTGATGCTTCCGACAATATCCCCGGCGTGCCGGGTATTGGTGAAACCACAGCGCGAAGATTATTAGAAAAGTTTGATAATATTGATAATCTTTATGCGCATATTGATGAAGTGGACAATGAAAAATTACGTCTTAAACTTTTAGAGTATAAAGAACAGGCATTTGAATCGCGGATGCTTGCGACTATTATCCTTGATGTTCCGATTGATTTTAATGAAGAACGGTTGCGAATGTGTGCGCCTGATATGCCTGAGGTGAAAAAGATTTTAAATGATTTGGAGATGGTGTCATTCAGCGCACGATTAACTAATTATTATGACAATAACTATGGCGATAATGCGGCAGACAGTACGGATTCCGCTGTACCCCCCCCGGTCCGCAAGTCCCCTAAAAACAATGTTCCCGACCTCTTCTCTTCAATTGAATCGGAGCAAAAGCAAGAAAAGCAGGAGCAAATTACCATGCCCAGCCATGTAACAATGAATCTCAAAAGTCAGCTCCATGTCCTCGCCGCCAAAGGCATTTTCATCCCGCAGGAGGAGCAAAAAGAATTTTTTGATATTCGTATCGCATCTTACTTATTGAATCCCGAAACTCCGGTAAGAGCGTTTGACACAAGTTATGCAGATAAATTAAAATCACTTTTAAAAAAGCAAGATCTTGAGAATTTTTTCTACAATATAGAGATGCCGCTTACATGGGTGCTTTTTGAAATGGAGAGAGAAGGAATAAAGATAGATAAAGAAGTGTTGCGAAAATTCAGCATTTCGCTTGCCGAACAAATCGGTGATATTGAGAAGCAGGTTTTTTTACATGCAGGGCATGAATTTAATATCGCCTCGCCTCAACAGTTGGGCACAGTTCTTTTTGAGGAATTAAAAATTTCCGAAAAAGTAAAAAGAACAAAAATTAACAGGCAATACAGTACGGCTGAGGAAGTGCTTGAAAAACTCGGAAATAAACACCCGATAATTCCACTTGTACTGCAACACCGCAAGTTGGTAAAATTAAAATCAACGTATGTCGATTCACTGCCTCTGCTTGCAGACAATAATGACAGGATTCATACAACGTACAACCAAACCGCAACAGCAACGGGACGGTTAAGTTCCGTAAGTCCGAACTTACAAAACATACCGATCAGAACCGAACTCGGCAGGGAAATCCGCAGGGCATTTATTGCCGATACACCTGATGATTTGTTAATGTCGGCAGATTATTCACAGATAGAATTAAGAATTGTTGCGGCAATGAGCGGCGACCCCACAATGTTAGCCGATTTCGCTGCCGGACACGATATTCATACGGCGACGGCAGCGAATGTGTTCGGCACGCAGGCAGATATGGTGAGCAGCGAAATGCGGCGGCGTGCAAAGGCAGTAAATTTCGGCATCGTGTATGGAATGTCGGCGCACGGACTGTCTGAACGGCTTAAAATTTCCGTGCGTGAAGCCGCAAGTATCATCAGCAAGTACTTTACTCAGTATTCCAAACTGAAGGAATTTTTAGACAGTATTATTGCCTTTGCCCGCCGCAAAGGCTACGTTGAAACATTGTGGGGCCGCCGCCGCTACACGCCTGACGTACGTTCCGCCAACGGTATCGTTCGTGCCGCTGCCGAACGTTACGCAATAAATGCACCGATACAGGGAACAGCGGCAGATATGCTTAAAGTAGCGATGGTAGAAATAGCCCGCGCACTCAGAGAAGCAAACTTACAGTCAAAAATGCTGTTGCAGGTACACGACGAACTTGTTTTCAATGTAAAAAAATGCGAAGAAGCAACAGTACGTGAAATAGTAAATCGCGAAATGCTAAAAGCGGGAGAACGGCTGAATGTACCGCTTGAAATAGAAATAAAAACAGCATATAACTGGTTGGATGCACATTAAACTTGTATAAATAACACGAATATTCATAAGAATAAACAACACGATGAAGCTGCGAAAATATATCTTTAAATTAGATTTTTGGATGCAAATTTTTATTATGGCATTTGTAACGCTCATTCTTGTTTTTGCGATTATTTTTATATTGCGCATAACGACACATCATGGCGAAAAAATAAAAGTCCCCGATATGAAAGGTTACCGTATAGAAGATGTTGCACGTAAAACCGAAAAATATGGTTTCAAATACATAGTAAGAGATTCGGTTTACGATAAAAAATCCATACCGGGAACAATCATAGCGCAAAGTCCCGAAGCGGGATCTCATGTTAAAGAGGGGAGAAAATTTTATATCACACTTGCAGCGCAAACTCCGCCTTTTGTAAAAATGCCGAATTTGCACGACCTTTCGTTACGGCAGGCAACACTTCTATTGGAAACATACGGCATAAAAACAGGAAATGTTATAACAGTTCCGTCTGTGGGAAAAGCAGTTGTTGAGCAGTATTACAAAGGGCGTATAATTGCTCCCGGTGAAAAAATTCCACAATGGTCAACTGTAACGCTTGAAGTCGGTGACGGCGGTGGCGACAGCAGCGACGATATAAGTGATGAGGATAATAATATGGGTGGTGACAGCGATAATTAAAACAGCAGATAATGACAAAAAAAATATTAGCAATACTGTTCGCAATATTCTTACAAAGTGTGTTAATACAACAGGTGGAGGCAACACAGGTAGCGCAACAGTCGATTCCCGAACTCCGTACACTGTCGCACAATGCGCAGCTCGGTACGGCAGATGTAAAAGCCCAACTAAAAAAGAGAATTGCTGCTCAAAAAACAAAGCAGGATACGGTTCTCACACTTCCGTTTATAGATGATTTTTCAAATTCAGACCCTTTCCCCGACCCGACAAAGTGGAAAGAATCAGTTGTTTTTATAAATCGTACATTCGGTATTTTCCCGCCGACAACAGGCGTTGCGACATTTGATGCTTTAGACGAAAACGGCGAAATTTACAAATCCGCTCCTGAAAGCGGCTCTGTTTTTGAAGCCGATATTTTAACATCTCAAACAATTCGCTTAGACTCAATATTTACGCCGTATCCAAAGGCGGTTTCGGTAAGTGATTCCATAGTACTGAGTTTTTATTTTCAGCCCGGCGGCGGTATCGGTTCATCGTGGAGTGGTGAACAAATTGGTTATCGTCCCGCTTTTGAGGACCGATTAGTATTGGAATTTTACACTAAATACGACACCTTTGGTATATGGTCGCCTGTATGGGAAACGGCAGGAATGTCTCTGAAAGAAATGTGTCCGATATGCGACAGTGCGCAATATCCGCAGCAGCAAAAAAATTTTTTCACAAAGGTTGTAATTCCAATGAATCAACAATATTTTTATTCAAGTGATTTTAAATTTCGTTTCAAAGCATATTCATCGGTAAACTCTTCTTTGAGAACGGGCGGGGGGCAGTGGCATATAGATTATGTTTATTTAAGTGCAGGCAGAACACAAACCGAAACAACAGTCGGTGACGTTGCTTTTGTCAGTGTGCCGCAAACGCTTTTAAATGGTTACACCGCCATTCCGTACAATCAATTTGATTCAACCATAATAAAAGATGTTATTTCGTTCAAAGCAGCAAATTTAAGCGCAAATACGCTTAGTTGCCGTTATTATAACACGATAGTTGATGTTGCAACAGGACAGGAAGTGTCGCGGGAGCCGCAAACAGGTGAAGCAAACGCAAATATTTATCCTTACAATGTTAACGGTTTTTATATGAATCCCGATATTTCAACACGGTCGCAACAATATTCTTTCCCCGATGTAGCCAATGGAGAAAAAGAATACGAGATAACGCATGTTCTGAAATCAGGAATACTGACAGACCTTATTCCTGCAAATGACACTGTCCGCACAAGGCAAATCTTCGGGCGCGAATTTGCTTTTGACGACGGTACTTCCGAACAGGGATTAGGATTTACATCAGCAAACAGTATTGTTGCAGGTGCATTCACATTAGTCAGACAGGACACTTTGTCGGGATTAAATATCTGTTTTAATAAATCACATAATAATTATAACGAAGTATCTTTTAATATTTATATTTGGACGGCATCCGAACAAAACAGAACACCGGAAAATCTAATAGACAGTATTATAAATGTGACAGTGCGGTATTCGGATGAAAATAATGGTTTCGTGAAATATTATTTTGCAGATACGCTTATTTTACCGCCGGCAACTTACTTTTGGGGTATAAAACAAAAAACTTCGCAATTTTTAAATATCGGTTTTGACCAAAACAATAATTCCTCCGAATACTCAAAATACTATTATTATAATTCCGATATAATGGATTGGGAATGGCAAACTCCCTATTATTTCGGAACAGCAATGGTTCGTCCGTTTTTTGGCGCACCGCAGAAAACAAATAACGAAACAGTGCAAAATACAGCAAGGGAACAGTTAAAAATACAGGTGTTTCCGAATCCTGCAACAGATAATATAACATTAAAATTTCCTCAACAGATAACGGCAACAATGCCATTGTACATATCGGATATTAGCGGCAGAACGGTACTTTCTGCAACTGTAAAAGTAGAAAGCGGGCAGTTGTCAATATCAGTTAAAACACTGCCGCGGGGAATGTACTTCGTCAAGGCTGGTATTTACAGCACAAAAATTATCGTATGGTAACAGAAGAAGATATTGATATTGCCGACGAGCAGGAACTGTACGAACATTTTCATTTTACTGCCGACAAAGGACAGACGCCGTTACGTATAGATAAATTTCTGTTTGACAGAATGTCCGGTACATCCCGCAATCGTATTCAAAATGCGGCTGCGGCTGGAAGTATCATTGTAAATGACAGTCCTGTAAAATCAAATTACAAAGTTCGTCCGAACGATGTAATCAGCATTGTTCTTCCGCATCCGCCGCGTGATAAGGAAATATATCCTGAAAATATTCCGCTTGATATTGTTTATGAAGATGATGATTTATTAGTTGTAAATAAAGCCGCAGGTATGGTTGTTCATCCGGGGTTCGGCAATTTTACGGGAACGCTCGTACATGCGTTGTATTATTATCTTAATGCGGCTCCGTTGCTTGTACATCGGATAGACAAAAATACATCGGGATTACTCCTTGTTGCGAAAAACGAAATCGCGCAAACATTTCTTGCAAAGCAATTTTATGAACACACGGCTGACCGAACGTACTATGCCCTTGTCTGGGGCGATATTGAAGAACCCGAAGGCACAATTACAGGCAATATAGACCGTTCTGCGAAAGATCGTAAAATAATGGCAGTATATCCTGACGGCGATAAAGGCAAACACGCAGTCACCCATTACAAAGTAATAGAGCGTTTTGACTATGTTACACTTGTTGAATGTCGGCTTGAAACAGGGCGTACCCATCAAATCCGCGCACATTTCAGATATATAAAGCATCCGCTTTTTGCCGATGAAGTATATGGCGGAATGGAAATAGTTAAGGGCACTGTTTTTACACGATACAAACAGTTTGTTGAAAATTGCTTTTCCATAATGCCGCGTCAGGCATTACACGCAAAAACGCTCGGCTTTATCCATCCGGCTAAAAAAGAAAGAATGACTTTTGATAGCGAATTACCTCAGGATATGGCGGAAGTAGTAGGTAAATGGCAAAATCAGAAGAAATGGTCAACGCATTAAAATTGCTTCGCAATGAAGTCGCCAACATTCGGCAAAGTAAATAAACTTGCTCGATTGCCCAAAGTCAGAAGGAGTTTTTAACAAAAATTAACATTGAGAATTCGTATATTTGTCAGAAGAATAGAAACTGATTAGCATTATGATAAAAATAAAAGAAATTGCTATTTTTACGGCAAGTTTTTTCTTGGGTGGATTTATTTTCGCACAGCAACCCTCTGATAATCCGCCGGCAGCAGAAGCGGAGCCTGAAGAAGAAGTCATAAAGGCATCAACGATTGACGAACATCTTGACGAAAAGGCGTATAATGAGGGGGTAAATCTTTTAAGCGCAAATAATTTTAAAGAAGCAATAATTAAGTTTGATGAAGCAATTAAACTGAATCCCGATTATGAAAAAGCATACATAAATCGCGCTTCTGCAAAAAAAGAGTTAAAGAATCTTGACGGTGCAATAGAGGATTTTTCAAAAGCAATAGAGATAAATCCGAATTCTTCAAATGCTTTTTTCGGTCGTGCGCAGGTATATTATCTGCAAAACAGGAAAGATGATGCATTTAACGATTACGGAAGTGCTGTAAAAGTCGACAGCACAAACGCTTATGCTTCGTATTATCATGGGGGGTTGAACTTTGAAAAAGGCGAATATCGAAAAGCGATAGAGGATTATGACCGTGCAATTCGTTTTAAGCCCGATTATGTTTATGCCTATAATGACAGGGGCAGTTCGTACAGACAACTTGACGAGTATTCAAAAGCTGCTGCGGATTACGAAAAAGCATGTATGTATGATTCGTCAAAAGTGTTTTTTTTCAATAATCTCGGCAGTGCATACCGTAAAGCAGGGGAGTTCGACAAGTCGCTTGCGGCATACAACAAATCGTTGGAACTTGATAACAAAAATTATTTTACCTATAATCTGCGTGGTCTCACGTACTACGAAATGATGGAGTTTGAAAAGGCAATAGAAGATTTCACAAGTTGTCTTGAAATAAATGCACAGTACGGTTTTGCTTATATGAACAGAGGTGATGCGTATTACAAATTATTCGATTATCAAAACGCACTTGTTAACGGCAACCGTGCCGTTGAACTTATGCCGAATAATGGAAATGCTTATCTTAATCGCGGCAATTTTAGAGAAATGACTCGTGACAAAGCGGGTGCCTGCGCCGACTGGAAAAAGGCAGTAGAAATGGGAATTGAGGCTGCAAAGCCATATATTCGTCAGTGTAAGTAATAAGAAGTGTACAAAATGAAGAATAATATTTTGAGAATTGTTTTTTTGTGTATGTTGTCTGTTTTTTCAGTATCAACAATAATTTCGGCACAGACAACAGCCGACAGATTAAACAGTGCTATAGGTCCTAAAAGTTTGAAGAAAGCTAAAAATCCTGCATGGATACTAACGGAAACGCAAAAAGGATATGCAGGGAAAGGTACTCCCATATCAAAACAAAGTTTTGATGGCAGTAAGTCGTACAAACAGTTCAACGATTATTACAAATCGGGACTTTATTACTATGAACAGGGTATGCGTGTTCAAGCCATTCCGTACCTTATGCAGGCGCAGGAAATGCTTCCGAACAATTTACTTTTAAACGTTTTGCTTGGCAAGACACTTTGTATCTCTACATCTACAAGGTTGCAATCCGAGCCATATTTGGTTAAAGCGTTGCAAATAGATTCGCAGAATAAGGACGCAATGATGTACCTTGGCAGAGTTTTGCTTTCAAAGTATCTTGTCGATTCTGCGATAAATACGTTTACACACTGCCTTACATTGCCTGCAATGGATACTAATGATACGGAGTATGTAACAAAATGGCTTAAAGCGGCGCAATATACAAAGGCACGTCTTAAAAAGCCGGAGCGTGTTTTTATTGACAATCTCGGAACGGTGGTAAATACTACTTCCGGCGATTATGCTTCCGTACTTTCTTCCGACGAACTTACAATGTATTTTACGTCCATCCGTCCCGGCTCCACAGGTGGAAAAATAGACCCGTCGTCCGGATATTTTTTTGAAGATGTCTATAAAGCGACCCGCAGTACAAATGAGGATACAAACTGGATAGTGAGAAATCTGTCGGTAGTTAACACGGACGGACACGATGGAACTTCGGGACTTTCAATGGATGGAAATCGTATATTTATTCACAGGGGTATAAAAAGAGAAGGTCTTATTTACACTTCAAAGTCAGACGATACTACATGGGATAAGCCTGCTCTCGGCAATGAAGGTAAACTCGTCATGACGAAAAAAAATCACGACAAGACTATATCCTATACCTTTGATGAGCGTACGGTTTACTTTGTTTCCGACCGTGAGGGTGGTTACGGCGGTTACGATATTTGGTATTGCAAAAAGGACAGCAATAATAACTGGACTGAACCTAAGAATATAGGACCTGTAATAAATACTGCCGGCAACGATATGTGTGCGTCTATTATGCCGGATGGAAAGAGCATGTATTTTGCTTCGGACGGACATCCTACAATGGGTGGTTTGGATATATTCTTTACAATGCAGGATTCTGCAGGCAACTGGTCAAAGCCGACAAATGTGGGCTGGCCCGTAAATACGGTAGAAAACGAAATGTTTTTTACACGTACCTTGAGCGGCAAGGCGGCATATTTTTCTTCCGAAAGGTTGGGCGGCAGTCGGCATATAGATAAGACTGCTGATAACTACGGTGGTTACGACATCTACAAAGTAACTTATCTTGGCGAGGAAAAGGGCGTTATAACGCAGAGTGAGGACCAGCTTATTGCTTACATAACAGAGCCGGTCGGCGAAACAGTTGTTGAAGCGGCGGCTACTATTGAAGTTACACCGATAACGTTACTGAAAGGCTTTGTTTACGATGACCAGACAAAAGTTCCGCTCGGTGCGCCTATTTCAATGGTTGATAACGATCTTGGTGTTGAAATTGCCGTATTTGAATCAAATTTAAAAACAGGACGTTTTACGATTGCTTTGCCTGCAGGTCATAACTACGGTATTACAGTTAAGAAAGAGGGTTACTTATTCCACTCTGAAAATTTTGATATTCCGCTTGCAGACGCCGAATATATGGAAGTCTATAAGGAATTTCCATTAAAGAATGTAACGGTTGGCAGCAAGGTTGTTTTGCGCAACGTATTCTTTGAGGTTGATAAGTATGTGCTGTTGCCTGCCTCGTTTATAGAACTTGACCGTCTTGTTAAACTTATGACGGATGCGCCTTCGTTGCAAATTGAGGTATCGGGACACACAGATGTTACGGGTTCGCTTGCTCATAATAAAACGCTTTCATTAAATCGTGCGCATGCGGTTGTTAATTACCTTGTTGAACATGGTATTTCCTTAGACCGCATAACGTATGCGGGTTATGGTCCCGAACAGCCTGTTTGCCCCGACGACGACCCCGACTGTCTTAAAACAATGACTCCCGATAAGATAAAAACCCTTAATTCAACTACCGAACAACGCGCACTTAACCGTCGTACGGAATTTAAGATTGTGGGCAATGACGCTAAATTGGAAATTGAAGTTGCAAAACCCGGTAATTAAAAATACGGTTTTTGTTTAAACAGATGATATACACAAAAAAAGGTGATAAAGGAACGACTACTCTTGTGGGTGGTCGTTCTGTTTCAAAAGCAGATATGCAGGTTGAAGTTTATGGTACGATAGACGAACTTAATTCGCATATTGGACTTGCGGCGGCATTTTTGCGGCTCGGCGATGCGGGTGTGACTGACAGTTGTGGTGCGGGTGTGACTGACAGTTGTGGTGCGGGTGTGACTGACAGTTGTGGTGTGGGTGTGACTGACAGTTGTAGTGTGGGTGTGACTGACAGTTGTGGTGTGACTGACAGTTGTGGTGTGGGTGCGGTGAGCAGTGCAAACGGCGTAGATGTGACGGATGGCGCAGATGTGGTTACGGCAGGCGCGGAGAGTTTAAGCGGGGTGGCGCGTATGGCGGCTTTTCTGGAAGGAATACAAAAGGATCTTTTCTTGCTCGGTAACTTTTATGCGTCGGATATGAGTGCAGGCAAGCAGTTTTCATTGACATTCATAGCGGAAAAAAATGTAGATAAATTAGAGCAGGAGATAAACAGTATAGAAGCAACACTGCCCCCGCTAAAAGAATTTATATTGCCGAACGGCAATGTAGCAGCGTCTCAACTACATGTGTGCAGAACAGTTTGCAGACGGTTAGAGCGTCTTATTGTTTCGTTTGAAATTGAGCATTCGGAAAACAGAAAAAACACTGAAAACGGCATGGAAAACGCTTCTCTTGCCCAAAAATACATTAACCGCCTTTCCGATTATCTTTTCGTTGCCGCCCGACTTGCTGATACATTAAAATCACTATTTTAGTTTTTAAGGTTAGCTCTGCCTGAAACCCTTATCTATACTACAATCTAAACGCAAATCATCCTAATATTTGACCATTAAGCCCCAGTTTTATTTCACTACAAACTTAAGGTTAGCCCTGAAAAATTGCGGATAATCATAAAACTCACCGCCTCACTTCCGAGCAGATTACGGCAGTTGCCATTGCGGCGTTTAAACTTTCCGCAACCGTAGAACGCCTGTCGGCGGCAACAAAGGACGGAATGGAAATTTTGTGTGTTACACGCTTTGCAAGGTCGGCACTTATTCCGTGCGCTTCATTGCCGACAACAAACCATGCATTACTGCGCTCAAGCGGCGTCTTATAGATAGAGGCACCATTCATAAAAGTTCCGTAAACAGGAAAATTTTTCGGCAATTTTGCTGACAATGCGGATAAATCACCGCAATATACAGGCACATTGCCTACTGAGCCCATAGATGCCTGTACGCATTTAGGCTGAAAAACATCAGCACTGTTTTCCGAAGTAATAATTCTGTCAATACCAAACCAGTCCGCAAGACGTATGATTGTTCCCATATTACCGGGGTCGCGAATATCGTCAAGCACAAGAGATATGCCTTTCGCTGTATCGCTGTTTGCTGCTTCGCCCGCAAAGCCGCCATTCCTTTGAGGCACTTCAAACACGGCAAACACTTCATTTGGCGTAACAAGCCCGCTTATCCGCCCAAGTTCCTTTTCGGAAATCTCAACAACGGCGGTAGAGGGCAGACACAAGCGGGTGCGGCAGTCTGCAATCCATGAGGGCAACGCGTAAATTTCAACAGCCTTTACTCCCGCTGCAAGTAATGTGTCAATTACTTTGGGTGTTTCGGCAATAAAAAAACAAGTCTTATCGCGGAATTTCTTCTGCTGATAAGACCTGAGTTCTTTTATTTTAGTAGCTGAGAGCATATTTGTAATGCGGCTTCGCCCGACAATGTTTGTACAGGCACCGTACTCGCTCAGAATTACTATTGTTCCGCGTACACGTCGAGCGAAATATTTGCCTTGATGTCGCGGTAGAGCGTAACTACTGCCTTGTATATACCGATTTCCTTTATGGAATCACCATCAATAACAATGCTCTTTCTGTCAACTTCCACACTGTGTTGATTTTTCAGTGCTTCCGCAACCTGAATTGAATTAACAGAACCGAAAATCTTGCCGCTTGTACCTGCTTTTGCGGCAACTCTAACTGTTAAGCCTTCAATTTTAGATGCTTTCATTTCGGCATCTTTGCGTGTTTTTTCCTCTTTAAACGATTGTTGTTTAATGTTTTCGGCAAGCACCTTTTTCAAACTTTCAGTAGCCATTACAGCCATTCCTTTCGGAATAAGAAAATTGTTTGCGTAGCCGTTTTTAACCGTAACAATATCGTTTTTGTAGCCAAGTTTTGCTACGTCCTGTGTTAAAATAATTTCCATAGTTGTAACTTTTTAAATTATTTAAGCAAGTCGGCTACGTAAGGCATAAGAGCCAAATGACGTGCGCGTTTAATTGCCTGCGCTACTTTTTTTTGGAATTTCTGAGATGTACCGGTAAGACGGCGGGGATAAATTCTTCCCTGCTCATTAACGAATCTCAAAAGAAATTGAGCGTCTTTATAGTCAACATATTTAATGCCGAATTTTTTAAAACGGCAATATTTTTTCTTTTTTGTATCTACCGCGATAGGGGTTAGATATGTAACGCTGTTCGCTATTTCTGTTGCCATACTGATTAAAGGGTTTTAGAGGTTTCTGTTTTTTCTGCTTTCTTTTGAGCGTGCTTTTTTTCGTTGTACGCTACGGCAAATTTGTCAAGTTTTACGGTGAGAAAACGGATAAGTTTTTCATCCCGTCTGAAAGCGGTTTCTAAGAGATTAACAACATTCCCTTCGGCGGTAAATTCTACCAGATGATAGAATCCATTGTTCTTTTTTTGAATGGGATAAGCGAGTTTTTTTAAACCCCAACTCTCTTCAAAAATGATCTCCGCACCATTCTCCTTGAGAAAGGCGAGATACTTTTTTACCGCTTCCTTTACCTGGTCGTCAGATAAAACGGGAGTCATGATGAAAACGGTTTCGTAATGATTCATACGTTTATAATTTGTTTTTAAAATGTTATATGAAACTCACAGCGAAGTCTTTACCCAAAGTTGAGCCTGAGTATTTCAGGCAATCATTATCTTGGGTGTCAGGCTTTTTGCATGTTTGTTTCATGGTACTGTCCTGTGCAGCACAATGCGGCAAAGGGGCGCAAAGATAAGATTTTTTTGCGACAAATGCAATAATCCGAAAACCACAGTTGTATTTTACATTATAAAACACTATCTTTGCAGAAATTTGGAAAGGGGAGCAGGATGCTTCCTTTTTTTGTTGGGTAGAAAATAACCTTAATTACTATATTATGGAAAATGTAAATTTAATAGAAAGTTTTTCGGAATTTAAAGAAGCAAAGAGTATTGACAGAGAAACGATGATGCGTATTCTCGAAGATGTATTCAGGAGTATTCTTATCAGAAAATACGGTACGGATAAAAATATAAGTATTACGGTAAACGTGGACCGTGGCGACTTTGAAATATGGAGGACAAGAGAGATTATAGAAGATGCCGATTATGCGGAAAAAACGCCGGAAGAAGCAGCCCTTTTTATATCATACTCCGAAGCAATAAAAATAGAACCCGATTTTGAAGTAGGAGAAGAAGTATCGGAAGAAATTTTCTTAAAAGATTTCGGACGCAGAGAAATTTTAAACATCCGTCAGGGACTTGTTTCAAAAATTCAGGAATACGAAAACAATATTATCTACAAACGCTATACCGACAGAGTAGGTCAAATAATCACAGGTGAAGTATATCAGACATGGAAAAGAGAAACACTTCTCACTGAAAATAGCGTAGAACTTATTTTGCCGAAAAGCGAACAAATTTCCACTGACTTTTTTCATAAAGGAGATGTTGTAAGAGCAGTTATTATTAAGGTAGATGTCAGGAACGACACCCCTATCATTGTGCTTTCGCGTACATCTCCCGTATTTTTAGAACGTCTTTTAGAGCAGGAAGTTCCTGAAATTTTTGACGGACTTATCACAATTAAACAGATAGAGAGAGAACCGGGTGAAAGAGCAAAGGTTGCAGTGGAATCGTACGATGAAAGAATTGATCCGGTGGGTGCATGTGTCGGCGTAAAAGGGTCAAGAATTCACAGCATTGTTCGCGAACTCAAGAACGAAAATATTGACGTTATACCATACACGACAAATGTTGAACTTTTTATTACCCGCGCATTAAATCCTGCAAAAGTTACTTCAATAAAACTTAATGAAGATGAAAAGAAAGCAGAAGTTTTTATGAAGTCCGACCAGTTGTCGCTGGCAATTGGTAAAAACGGTTGCAACATAAAACTTGCAAGTAGAATTTCAGGTTATGAAATAGATGTATTTCGTGATGATATAAATAATGAAGATGATGAAGATGTTGATTTAATTGAATTTAACGACGAAATAGAAGAATGGGTAATTAAAGAACTCCAAAAGGTAGGTCTTGACACTGCAAAAGATGTTCTGAAAATTGAGCGCGATGAACTTATTAAACGAACGGATTTGGAAGAAGAAACGATTGATAATGTATTGAACATCCTGCGTGCCGAGTTTGAGTAGTAATATATAAAATAGAGGGAAGTTAAAAGGATAATCTATGGCAGAACAAATAAACAATGTGTCGGTGCGGCTCTCTAAAGCGGCAAAAGAATTTAATATTGCGGTTTCTACTGCTATTGACTTTCTTATAAAGAAAGGTTATGTATTTGCAGATGCCAATCCGAATCCTAATACCAAGCTATCGGAAGAGGAATATCTGGTACTGCAAAAAGAATTTCAAAAAGATAAGAGCGTTCTTGAAAAAGCGCAAACGCTTGAAATCGGAATGGAACCAAAGCGTATTCCCGTTACTGTTGATATTATAGAAAAAGGACAAGAGTCGTCACATATTGTCGAGATTGAGGAAGATATAACGATAAAAACCAATACCCTTGAAAATACGGAAGTTTTGTCTGTGCAAAAAAAGCAACAAACGAAAAAGAAAAAAGAAGAGATTATAGAGAAGAAAATTGTAGAGGAAGAGGTTACTGTGCATGAAGTTGTCGAAGAAATACCGCAAGAGAGTGAGCCTCCCACAGTGGACCAAAAGCAGGAAATACATGCGGAAGAATCCGAGCAGCATAAAGGATTAAAGGTTTTAGGTCATATTGAATTAGAGAGTAGAAGCAAGAAATCTAAAAAATCATCTTCAAAAAAAACAGAAAAAATAAAAAAAACAGAAAAGGTAGAAAAGATTGAGAAAACAGAGAAAATAGAGAAAGTAGAAAAAGTAGAAAAAAAAGAAATTTCAAAAAAAGAAAATGCGGACAGTAAATCGCAGCAGCAGCCCGCACCGGTACCACAGCCTGAACCGCCGCAACCATCACAACCGCCGCAACCTGTAGAGAAAGAACTTATCAAAGTTCATGCTCCGACATTAACAGGTCCCAAAGTTGTTGCGGGTGGAAAAATTGATTTGTCAAAATTTGAAGAAAAGTCAGATCATCATAAAAAGCAAACGGCAGGCGAGAAAAAGGGCAAGCGGAAGCGCATTAACAAACATTCGGCAGAGACATCGGCAAATAAAGCCGGCGTTACAAAAAATGCAGGCGGCGGCGGTCAAAACAGAAACAAGGACAAACGCGAAAAACGCAGCAGAGGCAAAAAGAAACAGCAAAACACGTTCACAACTGAGGATATTGCACATCAAATAAAAGAAACGCTTTCCAAAATGGCGACAACAGGAAAGTCGGCACGTGCAAAACGGAGCAGGGACAAGCGTATTGAGATAATCAACAAAATAGGTAAAGAGCAGGAACAAATCAAGCAGGAGCAAAAAACACTTAAACTTACGGAATTTGTTACGGCTAATGAACTTGCAATGATGATGAATATTCCTGTAACGGAAATCATCAAAACAAGTATGGAGCTCGGCTATTTTGTTTCAATAAACCAGCGTCTTGACGCCGAACTCATCCGTATCCTTGTAGAAGATCGCGGCTTTGACGTTTCATTTGTAGATGCGGAAGTTCTTAGTGAACTTGAGCAGATAGGGCAGGAAGACGATGCCAATGACGAGTTAGTACCCCGTATTCCGATAGTTACCGTTATGGGACATGTGGACCATGGTAAAACATCGTTGCTCGATTACATTCGCAAAACAAACATTATCGCAGGTGAAGCCGGCGGAATCACCCAGCACATCGGTGCTTATGAGGTTTTACTTGAATCGGGAAAGCGCATAACTTTTCTTGATACTCCGGGTCATGAAGCATTTACTGCTATGCGTGCGCGTGGAGCGAAAATTACCGATATTGCAATTATTGTTGTTGCGGCAGACGACAAAGTGATGCCTCAAACAATT
Organism: Bacteroidales bacterium; assembly: GCA_031257915.1. Lineage (GTDB taxonomy): Bacteria > Bacteroidota > Bacteroidia > Bacteroidales > P3 > JAIRNR01. Next base: position 50,958 of record JAIRNR010000019.1, on the reverse strand, counting down.
GAAGCGATAAACCATGCTCAGGCAGCAGGCGTTCCGATTATTTTTGCGATAAACAAAATAGATAAACCGGGTGCCGATGCGGAAAAAATAAAAACCGAACTTTCTCAAATGAATTTTCTTGTTGAGGAATGGGGCGGTAAATATCAAAGTCAGGATATATCGGCGAAACAGGGTACTAATGTAGAAGAACTGTTGGAAAAGGTTATGCTTGAAGCGGAAATACTCGACCTGAAAGCACATCCGGACCGTAAAGCGAAAGGAACAATTCTTGAAGCGTCGCTTGACAAAGGTCGTGGTTATGTAGCGAAAGTTCTTGTGCAGGACGGTAGTGCGAAAATCGGCGACCCGATTATTGCAGGTGCTGTTTCGGGCAGAATTAAGGCGATGTACAACGAGCGCAATCAACCCGTAAAAGTAGCCGGTCCCTCAACTCCGGTATTGTTGCTCGGACTTACGGGTGCACCGCAGGCAGGTGATATATTCAATGTCGCAATGAATGAAAAGGAAGCACGCGAAATTGCAACAAAACGCGCACAATTACATCGCGAACAGGGTATGCGTACACAAAAGCATATTACCCTTGATGAAATCGGGCGCAGAATTGCAATCGGCGACTTCAAGGAATTGAATATTATTGTGAAGGGTGATGTGGATGGCTCTATTGAAGCGTTGTCCGACGAACTTATCAAACTGTCCACAAGCGAAGTTCAGGTAAATGTAATTCATAAATCGGTGGGGCAGATTTCAGAGAGCGATGTTATGCTTGCCTCAGCTTCAAATGCTATTATAGTCGGTTTTCAGGTACGTCCGTCATTATCGGCACGCAAACTTGCCGAAGCAGAGCAAATAGATATTCGCACATATTCGGTTATTTACGAAGCAAAAGACGAAATCAAAGATGCCATTGAGGGAATGCTTTCGCCCGAACTGCAGGAAAAAGTACTGTCAAATCTTGAAGTTCGCGAAGTATTTAAAGTCAAGACAAAGGAGGGTAACATTACTATCGCAGGATGTTTTGTTATGGATGGTAAACTTACACGTCAGCAAAAAATTCGCATTCTGAGAGATGGTATTGTCGTAAAAGAAAATCGGAAAATATCCTCTTTGCGCCGCTTTAAAGATGATGTAAAAGAAGTGCTTTCAGGTCAGGATTGCGGTGTCGGCATTGAGAATTTTGACGATGTCAAAATCGGAGACGTATTTGAGGGGTACGAGATAATCGAGATCAAGAAGACGCTGTAAAATCTTGATATAAAAACTTATCGTAAGGATAGCGTGTTATATGTACTTTGCGTACCTGTTCGTACAAAAAATCACGGAATACATGCAGGTTTTCTTTCGTGCGGGCAGAGATAAAAAATGCCGGAGCATGCAATTTTTTTACCCATAATTTTTCAATATCAGAAACATCATCATTAACCGGTTCATATTTTATCGCGGCATCAATTTTTTCACGATAAGCATCAATCTTGTTGAAAACAGTAATACGGCGTTTGTCCATAACGCCTATCTCTAAAAGTGTTTGCTCTACAATCTGTATTTGTTCTTCAAATTCAGGGTGCGATAAATCAACAACGTGCAGCAAAATATCGCTTTCGCGTACTTCATCAAGCGTACTTTTAAAACTCTCTACCAAATTGTGCGGCAGTTTGCGGATAAAACCGACAGTATCGCTCATTAAAAACGGTAAATTGCCTATAACAACTTTACGAACAGTTGTGTCGAGCGTTGCAAATAATTTATTTTCGGCAAGAATATCGCTCTTGCTAATTAAATTCATTAAGGTGGACTTACCTGCGTTTGTATATCCGACAAGCGCAACACGTACCATTTTTTCACGGTTTTTACGTTGCGTGATTTTTTGTCTGTCTATTTCGCGCAGCCGTTCTTTTAAAAGTGAAATGCGGGAATTGATAACACGTTTATCGGTTTCAATTTCTTTTTCGCCGGGTCCGCGTGCGCCGACTCCTGCTTTTTGGCGGCTTAGATGCGACCACATTCGTGTAAGGCGCGGCAGCATATATTGGTATTGCGCAAGTTCTACCTGCGTGCGCGAATGTGCCGTTTGAGCGTGAAGGGCGAAAATATCAAGTATAAGACGTGTACGGTCCAGAACTTTTACGCCGCTTCGGTGTTTGGCACTTGCATCGCTGCTTGCATCCGCACTGAATGCTGAAAGCACTTTTTCAATATTGCGTGTTTGTGCAGGTGAAAGTTCGTCGTCAAAAACAACAATATCTATATTTTCCGTTTCAACATATTGACGTATTTCTTCCAATTTTCCGCTGCCGACATACGTTCTGCTGTCGGGTTTGGGTAAATTTTGTAAAAAACGTTTAACAGCAACCGCACCCGATGTTTGTACAAGAAATGCAAGTTCTTCCAAATATTCACGTGCCTTTTCCTCCGAAGTATTTTCATCAGCGACGCCGACAAGAACAGCACGTTCCGCAATTTTTTTTGTTTCTATCATGTAAAAATTCAAATTCCTTAAAGCCCAATAATATTCCTGACTTCCGAAATTGTTTTACTCGCGCTCTCGTGAGCATGTTCCGCACCATCGGCAAGGACTTTGTCAAGCAGTGCAGGATTAGCGAGCAGTTCGGTAATGCGCGAACGGAAAGGTGCAACAAATTTTATTGCATCTTCGGCAAGTTGTTTTTTCATATCGCCGTAGCGGATTTGCATATTGTTATACAAATTATTGTAATGCTCGTAAACCTCATCTCCGCTAATCAAACGAACAAGCGAAAAAAGATTTTCTATCACTTCGGATTTCTGTTGCCCCACAGCAGCAGGACCGCTGTCGGTAACGGCACGCATAACTTTTTTACGAATTGCTTCGTCCGTATCCGAAAGATAAATGGCATTCATTTCTCCCTCACTCTTACCCATTTTACTTTTACCGTCAAGTCCGGGAACTTTAACAGGTGCTTCGCCGAAATTAAACGCCTGCGGCTCTTTGAAAAACGATACTTTATACATAGTGTTAAACCTGCCTGCAAATGTGCGCGTCATTTCCAAATGCTGCAACTGGTCCTTTCCGACAGGCACATAATCGGCTTTATGAATAAGAATATCTGCCGCCATAAGTGTAGGGTAGGTAAGAAGTCCCGCGTTGATATTTGAAGGATTTTCGCGTGCCTTATCTTTAAACGATGTGCAGCGGCTTAACTCCCCAAGCGAGGCAAGCATATTCAGGTACAAATAAAGTTCCGTTGTTTCAGGCAAATCACTTTGCGCATAAACAATTGCGTGGGCAGGGTTTATGCCGCAGGCGAGATAATTTGCAAGTATATTATGTACATTGCGCTTTAAATCGGCTGGTGTGGGATGTGTGGTTAAAGAGTGTAAATCGGCAATAAAAAAATAACATTTGTATTCATCCTGCATTTTAACAAAATTACGCAATGCTCCAAAGTAATTGCCAAGATGTAAATTTCCTGTGGGACGAACTCCGCTAACAACAGTTTTCATATATTTATTTTTTTGCAAAGATAAAAAGAATTTAAACCTGCGCTGAATTTGCAGGTAATAAGATTTTTTTCCGTAAATTTGCCATAATACCAAAAGAACAATTATGACATATCAAGACATCAGTATTTACATTGAACCTGTAAAAGGCGACAGAAAGCGTTGGAAAGATAAAATAACGGAAGATATTGCGGAAGCAAAAATCGCACTTCTCGGCATGAGCATTGCTTCAAATAAGATAAGAGAAAATTTTTATTCTCTGTATCCTCAATCAACATTTGTAAAAATAATTGATTTGGGCAATATCAAAACAGGGCAGACAGACAGCGATACGCGCTTTGCGTTTATGGAGATTGCTAAATTTTTGATAGAAAAAAACATTATTCTTATTGTTATCGGCGGAAATCAAGACCTTACGTATTCGCTGTATAAAGCATATTCGGCAACAGGCAGGGTTATAAATTTAGTGTCGCTTGATCCGATTTTTGATATTGGCGAGATGGATGGCGAAATAAATTCCCGCTCATATTTAAGCAATATAATTGTAGATAAACCAAACTATCTTTTTAATTATTCCCACCTTGCATATCAAACATATTTAGTAGAGGAAGATGCAATCGCACTTATGCACAAACTTTATTTTGACGTAGAGCGTGTAGGCGAAGTCCGCAGTAATTTGGCACAGATGGAACCGTATTTTCGCAATGCCGATTGCGTAAGTGTAGATATATCGGCAGTACGTTCCACCGATAATTTCGGAAGTGATAACAATATACCGACGGGACTTTCTGCCGAAGAAATATGTCAGCTTATGCACTATGCAGGCATAAGTAATCAAGTAACATCGCTTGGAATTTTTGATTATAATATAGCAAAAGATGTCCGTTTGCAAGGTTCGTTCTTGCAGGCGGAAATGCTTTGGTGCTTTGTAAACGGCGTTAGCAGCCGCATGTACGACAGTCCTTTTGAGCCTCGTACAGGCATCACATTTAAAAAATTTATTGTTTTGGCACAGGATAATGAACTGACATTTTTTAAATGCGACCAGACAAACAGATGGTGGATAGAATTGCCTTATAGCGCAGAGCGTACAATACCTTATGGTCCTATATATTTTGTTCCATGCACAATTAACGATTATCAGGAGGCATTGCAAAACAAAATGCCCGACAGATGGTGGAACGCTTTTAGAAAATTACGATAATGTCAAATAAATTTTTAAAGATTACAGGCATACTTTTTAACGAGTACGTGCTAATGGGCTTATCAATGCTCGGCGCGTTTTATCTCGGTGAGTATATAGAAGGTATCGCAATAGTTGTATTCTTTTTGGTGGGTGAATTTTTTCAGGAAAGAGCAGTAAAGAGAGCGAAGAAAAATATTCGGAATTTAATAGATGCAAGACCAAATACGGCAAGGGTTTTAAGAAATAACGCAATAGAGGAAATTCCGCCGGAACATGTTATAATTGGTGATATTTTAGAAATACGCGCAGGTGAAAGCGTTCCTGTTGACGGTATTCTTGATGTTGATGTTGCTCTGTTCAACACAGCCGTTCTCACAGGTGAAAGCGTCCCCCGTATAATGCACAAAGGCGGCAAAGTTCTTTCGGGGATGATTGCTTCCGATTGTGCAGTGCGGATAACAGCAGACAAAACATACGAAAACAGTGCGTTCTCGCGTATTATTGAGATGGTGCAAAATGCTACCGAACGCAAAGCAGGGAGCGAAAAATTTATCAGAAAATTTGCACGTATTTACACTCCGCTTGTAATATTTTCCGCAGCTCTTGTTGTTGCAATACCAACGCTTGCAGGTGCGGATTTTGATACGTGGCTGTATCGCGCACTTATATTTCTTGTTGCATCTTGTCCATGTGCGCTTGTAATAAGTATTCCGCTTGGCTTTTTTGGCGGAGTAGGTCTTGCTTCACGTAATGGAATTTTATTTAAAGGCGGCAATTATCTTGACGCAATAACACATCTTCGTACTGTCGTTTTTGATAAAACAGGAACATTGACAAAAGGTGTTTTTGAAGTTCAGAATGTAGAGGGAGATGTATTGCAGGCAGCAGCATCAATAGAAAAATACAGCAATCACCCGATAGCAAAATCAATTGTAGAATATGCTTTAAAGCATGGTATATATATGCTTGAAGCGGCAGACATCAAGGAGCAGGGCGGATTGGGTTTATCCGCAACAATTGACGGCACACGATGGTTAGTAGGTAACACACACTTATTAGAAATAAACGGAATTGCATATCCGCAAGAAATCAAAAGCATTGTAGAAACAATAGCCGTATGCGCCTGCAATGGTAAATACGCAGGATACATAACCGTTGCCGACGAAATAAAGAACGGTGTAAAAGAAACAATAAGCGAATTGAAAAACGCAGGCATAAATACGGTAATGTTATCGGGCGACAAAAATGCGATAGTAGAAAAAACAGCACGTGAAACAGGTATTGACAAATGGTTCGGCGAGCTTATGCCCGATGGAAAAGTAGAAAAACTTACATCATTAAAAAATGCGGAAACAGGAAAAATTGCATTCGTCGGCGATGGTATAAATGACGCGCCGGTAATAGCGATAAGCGATATAGGTATTGCAATGGGCGGTATGGGTAGTGATATTGCAATAGAAACGGCAGACGTTGTTATTCAAACCGACAATCCGTTTAAAGTTGTTCAGGCGATAAAAATCGGACGTACAACAGGAAAGGTCGTTTGGCAAAATATTACTCTGTCGCTTGGAGTAAAATTTATAGTCCTTTTGCTTGGTGTATTAGGACTTGCTACGTTATGGGCAGCCGTAATTGCCGATGTAGGCGTTGCCTTTTTAGCGATATTTAACGCTTCGCGGATACTTGGTAAAAAAGTATGAACGGACAAAAAATACTACTCCACAGTTGCTGCGCCCCTTGTTCTGCCGCTGTTTTAGAATGGTTAATACGGAACGGCTATGAAACGGTATTGTTTTATTACAATCCGAATATCTACCCTCAGGAGGAATATGAAAAGCGAAAAAACGAACTCACAAAATACGCTGCGAAAAAAAGAATAAAAGTGATAGATGGCGATTATAATTATAACAGGTGGAAGCAAACAGTAGAAGGATTTGAAAATGAACCGGAGCGCGGCGCACGTTGTTTAAGATGTTTTAAAATGCGGCTTAATAAAACGGCGGAACTTGCAAATACGCTTGGAATATCGCTTTTCGCAACAACACTTTCGTCATCGCGATGGAAAGACTTGAACCGGATAGATGAAGCGGGCAGTGAAGCCGCTATGAAATACGCAGGATTAACATTTCTAAATAAAAATTGGCGTAAAGACGGCTTGCAGCAACGTAGAAACGATCTTATAAAAGAGAATAATTTTTATAATCAGCAGTACTGCGGTTGCGAGTACAGTACGCGGGTATTGCGGGACGCAGGCAAAGCAGTAATAATATGATAAAAGCAATAAATATTCATAAATCCTACGGTAATGTAGAAGTCCTTAAAGGCATAACGCTTGAGATAGCGAAAGGCGAGATAGTCGCAGTTACGGGTGCGTCCGGCGCAGGAAAAACAACTTTGCTGCAAATAATGAGTGGTCTTGAAAAGCCCGACAGCGGCGGTATTTATATCAATGGAAATGATATATCCAAACTGTCGCCATACAATATGGCAAAATTCCGTAACAGTCAAACAGGATTTGTTTTTCAGTTTCATTACCTGCTGCCCGAATTTTCCGTTCTTGAAAACGTAATGATGCCCGCGCTTATAGGCGGAGTATCAAAAAAAAATGCAGCGGAAAAAGCGCGGGAATTGCTAAAGTTTCTCGGATTATCCGACAGAGAAAACCATCGTCCGTCCGAAATATCGGGTGGGGAAAGTCAAAGGGTAGCAGTCGCGCGTGCAATAATAAATAATCCGCCTGTTGTTTTTGCCGATGAGCCGAGCGGAAACTTGGATACGGCAAATGCAGAGCAGTTGCATAAACTCTTTTTTGTGTTAAGAGAAAAATACGGACAAACATATATTATTGTAACGCATAACGAACATCTTGCAGAGATGTCCGACAGAAAAATTATAATGAAAGACGGAACTATAGAGTAATTCCGATGCGAATATTATTTTGTTGGAATTTAATATGGAGCCGGATATGGTGTGGATTTTGGCGGTTTAGGCGGTAAAGTATATATAAAACCCATAGAAAGGTTAGCTGTTGTAGGGGGCATAAGGGAACTTATGTTGTAAGAGTCGGCACCCATTATGCCGTTATGATTAAGAGGTGATGAAGTGCTATCAAGAATTATGGACAGGATTGAACAGATGCTTCGTGTTCTACAATTAAGCCGTCTCTAACCCGTATTTTTGTTATCTGCCGCTGCTCGTTGTCAATAGCAAGACCAATGCAGATTGCCTTCGGATAAGGCGCGTTGTAATTCTTTTCAAAGATTTGTTTATATGCTTCTTCGGCTTTATCTGCGGCACTTTCGCCTTTGTATGCAACTTTTATTTCTATTATAAAAATCTGTCCCCTGTAATTTATTATCAAATCGGCACGTCCTTTATCAGTGTGCATTTCCGCCTGCACTACAAGCCCTGCTCCGCTTTCTATTAACTCAACAAAATACTTTGTCTTATCAACATATACGTAGTCACCATTACGAATAATTTCAAATGTTTGAGTTCCGGCAGGGAGTTTTTTCAGTTGCGTTTCCACTTTGGAAACAACTGTACATAAAAATCGGCAAAAATATTGCGCAATTAAAATAATGACGTGTCATCAACTCAAAAACAAAAAGATTGTTTTAAAGCATTTGATACATTACGAGAAATAGTGGAGACTACAGAAGAATTAAATATAGATGAAGCTCAATATAAAAAGACAAAAGCCCATTGTATTATGGGGGTAAATTACAGTAAAATATCGGATAGATTGAATTATTTAAAACAACATTTGGAAATTGAGGTATTGATAACTCCACAACGTTACATATCGGATAAAACAGAATTAAAACCTGTTATTCAATGATGGCAGAATATTTGCATAAAATAAATAGAAATGATTTGATTAGAAAATTTGATTTAACACCTGAAAAACTACAGGTAGTAAAACCGCAATACACTCTGTCGGATAAAATTATTCGCCTTGCCCAACTTGGCTTTGCAGATGATTATATAACAGAAATATCAAGTTGTATAAGAGATATTTTTGATATTACAAAACTATTGAAAAATAAACGTTTTTTAGATTTTTTCTCTATCGTGTCGCAAAATATTTCTCATAGCACCTCAAAAAAGAAATAACAGTTCCGACAAAATATCCATATTTCAAAAAAAACAGTAAATTCCCACCATACACATTTTTTTCAATTTTTTTTAAAATCCGTGCATAAATTCAAAAATTTTATTTACATTTGACTTTTCATTTTTTGGGCAAATTTAACCAAAAATATACTCATTCATTTAATAAACAGCCAATTATGCGGACTAAACGACGTGAGACAAAAGTGATTTTTACCTTTGTGATGCTGTTTTGTACTTTGAATGTTTCGGTGTTGTATTCACAAAATATAACACAAGTAAATGTTCAGGGTACCGTAACTGATAAAACAGGTGAACCTGTAGCCGGTGCTAATGTCTTTATTAAAGGCACTGCAGTAGGAACTACAACCGACGCTGACGGAAACTATAAAATACAAGTATCTTCAAATGGGGTACTTGTTTTTTCGTTTATAGGGATGGGGTCCGTTGAAAGACCTGTTGACGGAGGCGGCACAATAAACGTTTCTATGGTGCAGGATGCAAGAATAATGGACGAAGTTGTTGTTGTCGGATACGGCACAATGAAAAAAAGCGATGTTACAGGTGCTGTTGCTTCTATTAAGGGCGATGCTCTTAAAAGATCGCCAAGTGCAAACCTAACGCAGGCGTTGCAGGGACGCGTTGCCGGCGTTACCGTAAATTCCAATTCGGGGCAGCCAGGTTCCGCTGCAACGGTGCGTATTCGCGGTATAGGCACACTTAACAACAGCGATCCCGTATATGTCGTAGATGGCATTATAGTGAGTGATATTTCTTTTATAAACGCTAACGATATAGAAAGCAGCGAAATTCTTAAAGATGCTTCGGCGGCTGCAATCTACGGTTCTCGCGGTGCAAACGGCGTTGTAATTATAACAACAAAACAGGGGAAACAGCAAAAGGGAAAAATTTCCGTTGATGTTTATGCAGGTGTTCAAAACAGATGGAAAAAACTTGATGTTATGCAAAGGGATGAGTTTGCAAAAACTCTTGTAATGCTTGCCGACGTGCCATCAGAAACAGCACTGTTTAATAACGGAAAAGGATTTAACAAATGGATTAAACTCCGGCTAGGTAGCAGTCCTTATTATCCGACAAATTTTGATTACTCAAAACAGGAAACCGACTGGCAGGACGAAGTGTTTGTAAGTAATGCTGCAATTCAAAATTATAACTTGTCATTTGAGGGCGGTGATGAAACGAAGCAGTACGCTTTAAGCGCAGGCTATTACGACCAGCAAGGTACAATTATCGGCTCGTATTATAAACGTCTTACGGTTCGTGCAAATACATCCTATAAAATAAGAAAGTGGCTTACGGTGGGTGAAAACATGACCTATATGACTTCTACCTATCGCAACGCACCGAATAACAGCGGCAGTGCAGGTGCGTCTGTACTCACAGCAGCCCTTGCCATGGCACCGTGGGACCCGACCCACTACCCCGAAGGCTCGGTAAACAATCAGGGCGAGGATATTAGCGGACGACCGTCTGCTGCGTCAAACTTCAAGGACGTTACAAATCCGTTTTCAACGGTAGAAATGAATCACCCTATGGACTATACCGACCGCGTTGTAGGTGATGTTTATCTAAACCTTACTCCGATAGATGGTCTGTCAATACGTTCTTCGGTAAGTTTGGATTTTTCGTTGCTTCGGAATCGTTCATTCGGCGATGCATACGAATTTTCCGCCTATGACGGGCGCACTGAAAATTTTCTGTCAAGTTCCCTGTCGCGCTATTATACACTCACAAATCAAAATATAATAACATACGCTAAAAATATAGGAAACCACAATTTTTCCGTTATGGCGGGACATACTGCTGAGGAATATAACTACTACAATCTCGGCAATTCGGGATCAACAATTCTCGTTCCCAAGCCCGAAAACTGGTACCTGTCGCAAACCACGGAGAATAATACAAATCCTGCGGGTGATGGTGTTGACAGATCGCGTATGATTTCATTTCTCGGCAGATTACATTATGCGTATGATAACCGTTATTTGATAACAGTTAATTTTCGAGCAGACGGTTCAAGCAAGTTTCCACAGCACCGCTGGGGATATTTCCCGTCAACAGCAATCGGCTGGCGTATAAGTGAGGAAAAATTTATGCAGAACCTGACAGGTCTTGACGAACTTAAACTCCGTTTCGGATGGGGACAACTCGGCAACCAGAGCAGCGTCGGTTCGGGCGACTTTTTGCAGGGCATAAATTCAGGCATGTATTTTTCGTCATATATTCTCGGACAGGGCGGCGCATATATACAACCAAATGGTTTTGTTAATGACGGACAAAGCGCGGCACAGGGCGCGTCAATAAACACATGGGTTAATGAAGACGGCAAGTGGGAAGTTACGGAGCAGTGGAATGTTGCCGTTGACTGGGGTATTTTGCAAAACCGCCTTTCGGGAACAGTGGACCTTTTCAGGAGAACAACAAAAGAGATGTTTCTGTTTGTGTCGGCACCTGCATATACAGGCAATCTTTTCAGTCCGAAAGCGAACGTAGGTACTGTCAGGAATGACGGTATTGAAATGTCGCTTTTATGGCAGGAAAGAAAAGGTAAATTCAGTTATTCCGTTAGCGGAAATATAAGTTTTATAAAAAACGAACTTGCTGCTCTTAATGGCGGTTATCCTGTTTATGGCGACCGCGTTATAAGCGATGTAGGGCTTGGGCTTTATACTTATTACGGATATGAATATCTCGGTATATACAGGACAGATAAGGAAGCAAACGAGCATTTATATAATACCGTTGCAGGAACATATCGGGCAGGGGACGCAAAATATTTTGACCGTAACAATGACGGTAAAATAAACGATGACGACCGTATGGAGCTCGGCAATCCGTTTCCATGGCTCACTTACGGTATTAACGCATCGTTTGAATATTTCGGTTTTGATTTTACATTCTTTTTTCAGGGAATTTATGGTAATAAACTTTATAATGCACAGCGCGAAGATTTGGAAGGTCCTGGCAATAAAACGGTAATGAGTACCGCAATGCGCGATGCCTGGACGCCGTCAAACACAGACGGTTCAATACCAAATCCGCGCAATGCTGTTAATTTCTACCCTTCAAGCAGATTTTTGGAAAGTGGTGCTTACCTGCGTCTGAAAAACTTGCAACTTGGTTATACTTTGCCGCAAAAGATAACGCGGAAATTATATATAGACAAGTTTAGGGTATATGTCGCGGCAAGCAACCTTCTTACATTGACAAAATACAGCGGTTACGACCCTGAGGTCGGCAGTGGTGTTGACTATGGCAACTATCCGCAAGCGAGAACGGTTTTGTTTGGCGTCAATCTTGAATTTTAATGAAAGATGAAAATGAAAAGATATTTTTATACTATCGGAGTTTTGGCTTGTTTAATTGCATTTTCGGGATGCAATAAATGGTTAAGCGAGCCGCAGCCGGCACGTCCGGGTCTGGAAGAGTTCTTTGCAAGCGGAGGTGCGGCAGCCATTCAGGTGGTAAACGGCGCATACGTACCTGTGCAATGGGAGTACGGCTCAACATACAGCAGCGAATGGTGGATTGGTGATGTGGCGTCCGACGACGCGCTTAAAGGCGGACAAAATGTTAGCGATATGTCTGCCGGATTTGAACTTGACAATTTCAGAGTGTCCGACAATAACGCTATTCTTCTTGATATGTATCAAATGAACTATCAGGGCGTTGCACGCTGCAATCTCGCAATAGAACAAATACCGCTTATTGCTCCCGACTCCATAATGACCGAAAGTGTAAAGCAGCGTCTTATCGGTGAGGCAAAATTTTTACGTGCGTTTTACTATTTTCGCCTCGTAAGAATATTTCAGGAGTTGCCATTAGTAACAGTAACTATAAAATCATCCTCCGAATGGAAGCAGCCAAAGGCAACGGCAGAAAAGATATATGAACGGATAGTTGCCGATTTACTGGACGCAAACAGCAAACTCTGGACCCTGTCGCAAATACGTGCTAATCCGTCCGAAATTGGTCGTGCAACAAAGGGCGCGGCGCAGGCACTTCTTTTAAAAGCATATCTCTATCAGGGGCAGTATGCGCAGGCAAAGCAATGGGGCGACTCTATAATAAACAGCGGACAGTACGGTTTAGAGCCGCGCTATTCCGACAATTTCAGTATCTATAACGAAAACGGTATAGAAAGTGTGTTTGAAGCACAGTACAGCGAGGAAGCAAGCAGTGATTACGGTTCTTTCAATCCGCATTTCGGCGGCACAAGAGGAACGTTTACAACTGTTTTGACACGCTCGCGCTCTACAAAAATGCCAAAGCTGGCAAGCGGCGGTGCTGCCAAAGGCTGGGGCTTTAACAAGCCTACGCAGAGTTTGTACAATGAGTTTGAAGATGGCGATATACGCAGAGATGCGTCAATACTCAATTTGCCCGACTCCATGATGAGCAATACTAATGAGGAAATATATCTTGGTTGCCGTTATCTGTCACGAAAGTACGCACTTATGGACGATAATAACAACGCCCTTTGGAACGGACACGAGACACGTTCGCCGATAAATATAAAACTTATTCGTTATGCTGATGTTCTGCTAATGTATGCGGAAGCGTGTAACGAACTTGGCGATATTGCAGGTGCCACGGCAACGCTGAATTATCTGCGTTCCGTGCGCAGGAGTGAATGTGCAAATCCTGCAACGCAGTTACCCGATTTTCCTTATGGCTCATACGGCAGCAATCAGAATGATATGCGGCTTGCCCTGCGCCATGAGCGCAGAGTAGAACTTGCTATGGAAGGACATCGCTGGTTTGATATTGTGCGCTGGGGCATAGCGAAGCAGGTTATGGATGATTATAAACAGAATGAAACGGCAGCAGTGCAGGCGGAAATGGGAACATTTGTCAAAGGTAAAAACGAATATTTCCCGTTGCCGCAGTACGAACTTGACCTTTCCGGACTTGAACAGAACAACAGATTTAAATAATTAGCATATTAAACCGAAAAGATAAAAATCAATTAACAACTAAAATCATAAAATTATGAAGACATTGAAATCAATTTTCTGGCTGCTTCTTATGCTGGGAGCAATTTCGTTTGTTGCAGTATCTGTTACCGGATGTGACGACAAAAATAAAGAAGTTATTGACCCTGACGATCCGAATGATCCCGATGATCCTGACGATCCTGATGATCCTGATGATCCTGAAGTTTCACTGCCGGACAGTATTCTTAACGGTAGCGACTTCTACATTATTTTTATGGATCCGGTAAGCACGGCACAACTTGGCAATAAAGTTAAACAGCCGACAATGCTACGCGACTATGATGTATGGAATGCCGGCGAAACACTTGAAGGCGTTACCCCTACAGGTGTTAATGCGTGGGGACAGCCCGAGGCATATACCGCCTTTAGAACGACTAACGAAGGATGGGCAGGCGGTGCAATAATATCCATTCTGAGTCAGTTTGAAACCGCTCCCGACCTTTCGCCGCTTATGGATGGCGAGTACTATTTCCATTTCGCAGTTAAATCCCCTTCAAATCAAGAACAGGCAGCATGGAGATTCTTTTTTTACAGCGAGGGTAGCGAAGCATATTTTGATTTTGGTGCGGGAACAGACAATAACTACGCTCATAACGGCGAGTGGCAGCATTTTGAAATTCCCATATCGGAACTTATAAATCAGGGTTATCTTTGGACGGGACCTCTTACATTGGAAGGTCCGCCGAGTGCAGGAGAGGACAGGAAATATATTCTCGGGTATTTAGCACCTGCCTTTGAAGGCTTACCCTTTATTCCGGGAACAGAACTTAATCTTGACGCTCTCTTTTTCTATAAAAAGTAAGCACTATAAAATAATCGTATGAATATTCGATATTTATCAATAGTGCTTCTTGCATTGTTATGCTGTTTCTGTCAGAAACCGAAGGATACGGTTTATGCAGACTCCAATAAATACAGCATAAAACAGGCGCGTAGCGAAAAGCGCGGAATTAGCTTTAACAACATATATACTGCCGACTTTGACGCGATAAAAAAGGGTGTAAGCTGGACGTATAACTGGGGCGCAAGCGGATATAACAGCACTGTTGAAAGTGCTGCAAAAAATGCTGATGTTGCATTTTTCCCAATGATATGGAATGGCGGTGGCGATTGGGCTACCGCCATCCGTAATTTGAAAAACAAGTATCCGGAATGTGAGTATATCCTTGCTTTTAACGAGCCGAATCTTACCGATCAGGCAAATATGACCCCTGCGCAGGCGGCGGAAAAATGGTTGCCGATAAAGCAACTTGCACAGGAATTGAACATGAAAATTGTTGCTCCTGCCATGAACTACGGTACTCTCGCAGGATACAGCGACCCTGTAAAATGGTATGATGAATTTTTTGCACAAAACGGTGTTTCAATAGATGATGTAAGCGCACTTGCTTTGCATTGCTATATGAATGAGCCGGGGGCAGTAAAAAGTTTTATGGAAAGATTTCGCAAATACGGAAAACCGATATGGCTCACCGAATTTTGCGCATGGGAAGGCACACGCACATCCGAACAGCAACGGGCATATATGAGCAACATCATAAATTACCTTGAAAGCGAACCAATGATAGAACGTTATGCGTGGTTTAAATATGACGGCAGTACGACTGCAAATCCGCAGTACGCACTTCGCCCCACAGGTAATTCTCAGGGTGCGCTGTCCGATTTGGGCAAGATTTATGTGAATATGTCGTCTTACGATAAAGAATATCACTACGGACATAATCAGGTTATACCGGCAGAACACTACTGCAATACAAATATGAGCGAGGCGGCACACGATAAGTGGGTGACAAGTGTTCAGTTGAAGATTTCTTCCGACGAAACAGGTATTTTGGAAGTTACGGAATTCGGACTTCCGAAATGGTTGGAATATCAAATTGAACCGTCTGTAAGCGGCGACTATCATTTTATAGTCCGCTATGCCGCAAACGGCGATTCCAAATGCAAAATTCTTTTAGACGGTAACGAAGCAGGTGAAATAGAATTGCCGAAAACAGGCGGCTATACTAAATGGGAGACCGTCACAACGCCAACTCTGCCGCTTACATCCGGCAAGCATACAATTCGTATTGTGCCGAGCAAAGGCATGATTTCCCTTAATTGGTGGCGTTACAAACGTGAGGGAGTGTAAAGGATTATTAACAATAAAAAATAAAGTATATGAAAAAAAATTTATTTACAGTATGTTGCTTTTTCGCAGCAATATTTTTCATGAGTCTTGCAAGTCAGGCAAACGCAGCCTTTAATCACGGCTCTATGAAAGGAACCGGATTGCAATTGTACGGAGGATGGAAAGGCGATGCGGGAGGAGCAGATCATTCTGTTCTACGTGAGGGATATACAGCCGATTACAAAATAGTAACAATCAATTCTCTAACGTGGGCGTATGTAAAGTTTAACGGTGCAAATGCAAATCTTTCGGGCGAAGAGTGGGCGGCACAGGTTTTTTACAGAAAAGCAGACACCACTCTTGATGTTAATGGAAATTCGGGACATTATAATCTAACGCAGCGTACAGGCAATACTGTTGCATACGGAAAAATGACAGCATCGGAAATGCCCGGAACCAATCCAACCAATCTGAGTTTATTCGGATATTTAACAAACTTCGGTTCATGGCAATACGGTGCTACGGCATCTGTCGGATTATTGTATAATGTCAATGAACAAAACAGTAAAAATGTAAACGATGTTACCGCACCTGTTTGGGCTTCCTTTGCGGAAGAGATGAACAAGACAGCAACTAATTTAACATTGAAACTGTCTGCTTCGGATGAATCCGGCGATATGTTTTATTATGTTACAGATACGGCAAACGGTTATTATGAAGTGTTTTTTACAGATACTGTAAGTATTACACTTGCAGAAGGTACGGACTATGAATTTATTATAACTCCTGTTGATTTCAGCGGCAATACAGGTGATTCCGAAAAAGTAATCGTTTCGGGCGAAATGTTTGTGTGCAATAATCTTATGGCAGGAAAAACACTTGTTGTCGGCGAAATTTATTATGCACCCGGCTGGACTCCAAGCAGCAACTATACATTTGTGATAGAAGATGACACAGTTGCAAGCATACACCTCGGAGACGCTACATCCGACAATTGGCAAGCACAACTCAGAGCATTTACTACAAGTCCTGTTCTTCTTACACCCGGCGAAACATATTCTTTAATAGCAAATGTAAATATTTCCAAAAACGCTCCATTCCACTTAAAAATGTATGATACTGCCGGTGGTGATGGCGTTGCAATGGAAATTACCCAGCGAGACATTACAGCCGGAGATAACAAGATTGCCGTTTATGACGTAGTTTGTCCGGGAGGATTAACAAAGATAAACGGATTTCTTTTTAACTTATCGTGGAATCCCGCCGATATTGACTATCTTATTTCTGTGCAAATTTGCGGCGGTGAAACTGTGCCGCCTGTTGCCGTAAGAGATTTTAAGAAAGCAGACAACAGTTCAATGGCTGTATATATGCAAGGCAGAACACTTACTGTTATATCCGAAAACGCAATAAAGCGAGTTGATGTATTTTCCGCCGGCGGACATAAAATTTCGGTAAAACAAAACGGAAATACGGTGGATATGAGTTCTCTCGCAAGCGGTCTGTACATTATTAAAGTTACAGATGCCGCCGGCGTACAGAAACAGTTTAAGCAGGTTGTAGCGGGACGATAATTTTATAATAGTTAAACGGCGATACAGAACGTCCTTTCTGTGTTGCCGTTTTTAGTATAAACGAAAGATATGAAACGAACATGTAAAAAGCGGACGCGGTTTTCAATTGTGAGTTACATATAACTTTATGTAATAATTTATAATTATATGAAAAAATTTTTATTTACAGTTTTGGTTTCTGCAATGCTTGCAGGATATTCACAAATACCTGATTTTTCACAGGTGGGGTCTATAGTTGAAAATAATGCCGTTTTGTATCCAACAGCAAATGACACCGCAAATATTGAAAGTGGTGCGGATGGAACAATTACAACCGACTATAAAATCGTAACGGTTGGTACAAAAACTTGGGTTTGGACAAAACTTAATGGCAGCAATATAAGTGGTGAAGGGTGGGCTTCACAAATTATGTATAAACAATCCACAGGAGCACTTACAAAACCCGGTAACATAGCGGGACGTACAGGTAATAATATAAGTTATGGCTCGTTTGCAAATACGCCGACGGAAAATTCTGTACAGATAAATGTTTTTGTATATCCAACGACAACAGGCGCGTGGACATATCGTTCAACAGCGTTTGTTTCTTATGACAAAACATTGCCAAACAGCAAAGACAATGAGGATGCTACAGCCCCTGTTTTTACTGAAAAGCCGAATATTGTCGACAAAACACTAACATCTGTTACTATCGCAATGCCTGCGACAGAGGCATCGGGCAACTGGTTCTATTATGTTGCAGATGCGGCAAATAATTATGAAGAAATTTTCTTTGACGATACTGTTAGCATAGCATTAACTGATGGTACCGATTACGAGTTTACAATAATTCCGGTAGATTTTAGCGGCAATGCAGGCAGTGCGGAAAAAGTAGCAATTTCCGGTGAAGTATTTGTGTGTAACGATATAATGAAAGGCAGAAAACTTTCGCCGTACACAGTGTTTTATGCACCCGGTTGGAATCCAAGCAGTAACTATACATTTACAATAAAAGATGACACTGTCGTAAATATTTATCTTGGCAATCAAACTTCTGAGAACTGGCAGTCACAGTTCAGGGTGTTTTCAAAAAGACCTGCTATCCTCATACCCGGAAAAAAATACTCTCTAATAACAAAAGTGACTGCCTCTAAAAACACTACAATAGGGGTAAAAGTGTATGACACTGCTGTTGGTGATGAAACAGCCTTAGAAATTCCTCTGCAAAATATTCTTGCAGGCGAGACAATAATAAGTGTTCATGATATAACTTGCCCTCAAAATCTTACACGTATTAACGGCATTTTATATAATCTGTCGTATAATCCTGCCGATGTAGATTATAAAATACACTTGCAAATTTGCGGCGAAACAATTCCCGGACAAAGCATAAAGTATGTGTTAAGAAAAGGGAATACCATAGTTGAAGAAGAAATAGTTGATATTCCCCCAAAGTAAGTATAAACGTATAAATGTGCAACGGTCATTGCGGACCTGACCCGCAATCCGTAAAATATGAATTTAAAAAATTAAAATTATGAAACAGGCTAAGATTTTTTTATCAGGCATTATTTGCTTTCTGTTTTGCGGAATTATTTCTGCGCAGAATATTGTTGTCGGTTCTCTTATTGCAAAAGATGTACCGTTGCATCTAAGGGATAATAAAACCGAAATGGTAAGCGGAAAAACAATTGATTTCAAGGTAGTAACCCTTAATGATACAACGTATGTATATACGTTTCTTAAAGGTGGTACTATTGATGGCGCTTTTGACTGGGTAAGTCATTTTTGTTTTTGGAAAGGAGATCAAAAACAGCATGAAAACTATCTTGTAAACCGTTATAATGCTGTGGAAACATGGGGATATACGCTTGTTTCGGCTGCCGATAAAGACAGTATAACCATATATCAAAATATTACAGGTGCCGGTATTTCCGAAACGCCGTGTTTTTACTACAATGCGGCAGTCGCTAATACACCCGAAGCAGACGATGTTACCGCGCCTGTTTTGAACAGTTACGATTACGATAATCTCGTACAGATTTCCGCAACACTTAAATTTTCCGCAGCGGATGAACACGACTTTTTCTATATTGTTACAGACAGCGCAAGCGGCAAAAGTCAGGTTGTATGGTCCGATTCTCTGCCATTGACAGGACTTACTCCCGGCTCGTCGTATTCGTACCGCATTGTTCCCGTAGATTTCAGCGGCAACAGGGGTGTAGCAGGTATTATTCGTTTTGAAACACCGAGTGCAATATATCTTACAACTCCAACCGATATAAGCATAACAGACAGCACCATTTCATACACAGGCGACGCAAATGCCATTACACATAAAGTAAGTGTTTACAGAGGAAATTTACCTTTACTTGAATTTACTCAGGATATAGACAACGAAAGCGGCGGCTATCTGCACTGTTCAAATTTGCCGACAGGCAGATATACCGTAAAAGTGCAGGCAGTAGGTAACGAAGTAAATATTTTCAGTTCCGGTATTTCAACTGCTTATGAATGGAATTTTACAAACGACAACTATACTCCGTCAAACACAAGCACTTCTAATATTTGCAGGGTCGCCAACGGTGGTGTTTTCTTTACTGTAGAAACCGAAAATGATAAGCTTGTTATAACAATTAGCGGTACTGAAGGCACATATAAACCCGCATTTAGAAATAACGGCTTTCAAGCAGAAAAGTTCAAAGTTAATGGATATACAGGCACATGGTTTACAAAAGAGAGCGGCAATGCAGCTAATCCGCAAATATTTAAGCCGACAATTGAATTAAGGGCAGGCGATGTAATAGACTATGATGGAACGGCTGAATGGATTGAGCCTGAAAATAACAATGCCTACGACCTTGGCTTTAATTTCAATAAAATAGGTGGTGCCTATACATGGGGAAGCCGCTGTTCACGTCTTACTCAGCCATATAATTTTTCTATAGACGGCAGCCGCAGCGTTACATTTGACGACACTAACAACACCGAAAATATCGCAGAATATCGGGCAACAGTATATAACAGAGCAAATATTGCAGTTGCAGTGCAAGCGGTTAATTCGGGAGATATTCTTGCTTACGATGTTGCAGGCGGTACGGTTACGTTGCAGGCAATATCAAACAATCCCGACATCAGCAGCAGCGACCCCGCAAATTACGAATGGGAATATACAAACACAAACAGAATCTTATATCCGACAGGGTTTTGGAATACTCCTGTTGATGGCGGTAGCGGTGCCGGCAATACATGTGGAACTTATACGAGCGCTCCCGGAAGCGATCTTGATGTTGCAAACTACACATTTGAAACAATTAACGGACAACTTATTATAACAATACTTCCCGGTCCCGCAGGGTTTGCCAATTTCAGAAATGAAGGATTTTCCAGTCAAGCAGGATACAGTATAAACGGCGGAGTTCAGGGCGATTATTTTGATAGAACATATACGGCAAATCAAATAATACTGACCCCAAAGGTAGAAATTCTCGATGGCGATGTTGTCAGTTATAACGGACAGGTGCTTTACAGAACGTCCACTTACAATTCAGGCGGCTGCGGCAATATTTACGACCTGTATCCGAATATTAACTTTGCCAACTTCGGCACCTACGTTTGGGGGACAAAAGGACCGACACTGTGGAAACCCGAACAGATAAATGTTGATGAAAACCGTGTACTTACTTTTGAGGGCGATGAGAATGCGGGCAGTTATCTTGTGAATATCTACACCGATTCAAATTTTCCCGTTGCAACGCAAACAGTCGCAGCAAGCGGTGAAACAATAACGTATGATGTTTCGGGCAATTACTATATCCTTATGCAGGCACTTCCGAAAGATAAAAACTATTTCGCCTCGTCTGTTTCCGATACATTCCATTATACTTATACTAACGATAATGCGCCAAAGTATCCTTCTATTTTCTGCGGATTAGCTTTTGACCCCGATCTCACCCAACATGGCGACAACGATCGTTGTGTTATAACATGGGAAACAAAAGATGGGAATATTGTAATCAGTATTGCAGCAGACGAGGAGAACGGCAACTCCGAAACGTATTTCCGCAACACTGGTTTTAATGCAAATAATTTTTCAATAAACGGAATAACTGGAACTTATTTTACCATACAGATGAGTCCCGATATGAAAACCGTAACACTTACCCCAACCGTAACAATAAATCCCGGCGACCAGATAAGTTATAACGGCTATCTTGAATATCGGACAGCACTCGCGGTGGACGAAAGACAAGCACCGCTCGGACTTTGGCCTACCGTAAATTTCGCCACACGGTTCGGCTATTTCACATACGGAACAACCTGCGATTATTATCCCGAAGTTGAAACGGATAAACATGTACTGACATTCAGTCCCGATACAGGTATTCAAACATTCGTCCTGTCGGCGGAAAAACTTACCTCACCACTTACCGTTACTGCTTCCAGAGGACTGTCGGTATATCCGCAAACCCTTATTCCCGACACAAACGGCGTTGTTCATCCGGTAGATATTTACGTTGAATGGGCTGAAGGTTCGTCTAACGGTTTTGTTCAAATAGCCGGCGGCGGACTTGCGTTTCCAAAAGACGTGAAAGTAAGAACAAACCGTTTTTCGGAATATTGCAACAAATATTTTGAAAATCAGGGAGGGGCGACAGACCTTGCACCGGTATATCTCACCATTACCGAACAGAGTGAAACTGTTCTTGAATTTAAGATTTCACCTGTTTACGGCAATACTGCTAACTGGAATAATATTACAAATATAACATCTGACGGCGGGCAGGGACTTGATAATAAATACACGAACGGTCCTGTTATTACAGCAACGTTCGGCACGGCTCTTGTTGCAAACAATGTAATTACATTTGGCAGTCCAACGGTATGGACAGCATCAAAGGCGGACGGAAGCACAAACGGTAACGCATACGTTAACGCATCACAGACCTACATCGTTGGGCAGGGCGGCTGTCTGCTCGAATATCCGTCACCGGCAGTTCGCACAGAAGCAACAGTTGAGGTTGTTGATGTCAATCGCAAAGCAATTTCAACAGTGCTTAAAATCGCAGCCGGCGGCGGCACTTATGAATTAGAGGCAATCCGCATTCGTGAAATAAACGGATTGTTACCGCTCACAACCTTTGCCATAGCGGAGGACAGCATGTATCTTATAGAGGGAGTTACACCTAAGACTGATTATAATTTTGAAATTGTCGCACTTGATACCCTCGGTTATCCCTCGGCAATTGCAACGGTAACACTGACAACAAGAGATGTTTTGCAGCAAAGTTATTTTACGGCGGATATAAGAGATACCGTTTATGACGGTACTGCGCATGGTGTTGATGTTCGTGCAAATACTGACATTCAAAGTAGCACAGGTGCTATTACCGTTATCTATAACGACAGCATTACCACAGCACCGATAAATGCAGGTGAATATGAGGTTAAAATTGCAGTGGAGCAGGGAACGGGTTATATTGCCGATACACTTATTATGGGAACATTTACTATCGCAAAAAGAGATATAACGGTAACGGATCTTATTTACGACACAACGGAAGTAGTGTACAATGGAACTCCGTTTGAAGTTGAAGTTACACCGCTTGGCAATATTGCGGGTTTTGAAAATATAGACAGTGTGTTCTATAACGGCAACACTGCAAAACCGGTAAATGCAGGCAACTATACTGTAAGCGTAAGTATTAGCGAGGGGATAAATCACAATGCCATACCGGAACTTGTTCTCGGTACTCTTATTGTTAACAGGGCGACAGCAATATCCGCAGATAAATTTTCTCTTGCAGCGGGGAATACCGTTTATGACGCCGCTCCGCAAAAGGCAGGTATAATTATCAGCCATACTGTTGTCGGGCTTGGTGCCATTACCGATACTTTTTATAATGGCGTTGCGGACGCACCCGACACAGCCGGTGCTTATCACGTAACTGTAAATGTAGCAGAAGGCGCAAATTATGAAGCAATTTCGGCAATCAGTGTCGGCACGTTTACAATCAACAAGGCAACACCTTTATCTTCACATTTTGAATATACTCC
Organism: Bacteroidales bacterium; assembly: GCA_031257915.1. Classification (GTDB taxonomy): domain Bacteria; phylum Bacteroidota; class Bacteroidia; order Bacteroidales; family P3; genus JAIRNR01. Next base: position 27,447 of record JAIRNR010000019.1, on the reverse strand, counting down.
AAAGAACATACAGTTTGATAATAATCCGCATACGGTAATAGTATCTTTAAAAAATCCTTACACAGGTACAGGTACGATAACCGTAAAATATAATGGTGAAACAACACCTCCGTCAGCGGCAAACACATATCAAATAAGCATAAGCGTTACAGAGGGTAAAAATTTTCTTGCCTCTGCTACAGATATTGTTCTTGGAAATTTCGTCATAAACGAAAAGCCGCTTGTAACAGCAGCCGACCTGTCTTTTGAAATTACGGATACCGTTTACACAGGGCTTGCTCACGGTGTAAGTGTGACATCTTTGACGCCGGACGTCGGCGACATTGCAGTTCTTTATAACGGCAGCAGTGAAACTCCCATAGACGCAGGCGAATACAGAGTGTCCGTAAATATATCGGGAACAGAAACGTTTGACGAAACACTCGACCTGTTGCTTGGTACACTCATAATAAATAAGGCTGTTCTGTCTGCAGATTATCTCGTTTACAGCATACCCGACAGTATTGAATATGACGGCAATACCCACGCGGTAGAAGTATCACTTGCGGCACCATACAGTGATACAAGTGTATTTACGGTATATTATAACGGCAATATTGCTGCCCCCGCAGAGGCAAACGTTTATGAAGTAACGCTTAATGCGGCAGAGGGCAAAAATTTCCTTTCCATAGAAAACCTTGCGCTCGGCACATTAAAAATATATGCAAACATGGTTGTAGGTATTGAACAGGCAGCAAAGACGGAACTTAATGCATATATTATACGTGGAGATATGTTGTATATAACTCCGCAGGTAGAGAGTTTGCAAATGTTTAATGTTAATGGCGTAAACGTGCTTGAAAGTCATGCAAAAGGCAGGGCGGTGTCGGTATCCCGTTTACCACGGGGACTTTACATTGCTGTTCTTAAAGGCGCGAATGGTAGTATAAAAACTGTAAAAATTATGAAATAATGAAACATTTATTGTCTATTATTTTTGCGGCAGTAGTTATACTCGCCGCAGCAGGTGCATTGCAGGCGCAGGAATCGGAATTTTGTCAAACAAAAGTAACGCCGCCATCAGGTAATAATTGCAGCGGAGACGACTTGAGTGCGGCAATTTTTTCATGGAATACGGAAGCTGATGGCACCGTCAGTGTGGAAATAACAGGACTTCCCGGCAATACCGAAACAGCATTTCGCGGCGGTACGGGTATGAATGCAGTCAATTTGAAAGTTACAGGTAAAGATAATATCACCTTTGCAGGTGCATTCACAAATGACAGCAAAACAAAAATTATTTTCACTCCAAACCAAAATCTGGCAGAGGGCGACGTATTAACCTACAACGCTCTTGTAGAATACAAGACGGCAAATGCGCCCGCAAGAGGGTTTGCTCTGCAAGACCTTTGGCCGACTCTTTCTTTCACTCATACTTTCGGTTATACCTGCGTTCCGCCGGAGCCGCAGCCGCTCGCAACCCCGTCGGACATTTCCATTACAGGCGAAAATGTAATAACATTTACTGCTGATATAAACGCAGCAAGAACAACACTGACAGTGTATCGCGGCAACTCAATGTTACCCGTCCATATACAGGATGTTAACAGTAGCGATGTTGTACTTTTTTCCCTTGCGGGTGATTATACTGTTGCGTTACAGTCATTTTCCAATTCTCTGCTCTATCTTAATTCTGCCGTATCCGAAAGAGTGCTGTGGGTTATTAACGGCACTGCGCCTGTGGTGAATGTCGGCGAAACGGTGTTTTGCAATACATCAAAAGGTGCGGGAGATGCAGAAGCACTTTTCACTTGGGAAACTTTAGACGGCAAGCTTGTAATAAAAATCGCACCTGTAGAAATTGGTGCCGACGGCACGAATTTTCGTGCCGCAATGGGTGTGGCAAATTTTACCGTTAACGGCTTTCGGGGAACATGGTTTGAAAATGGCATATTAAGTGAGGGTAATACCGTAATAACGTATAATCCGCTTGTGCCACTTCTTAACGGCGATACGATTCATTATAACGCAATGGTAGAGTACGCTACCGCAGGCAACGGAAATCTGTATCCGAATATAAATTTTGACGGATATATTTGGGGTAGCCGCTGTCCGCAGGCAGAAGTGCTTTCGCCGCCGTCGAACATCGCAGTAAACAATGGTGTTCTTACGTTTTCAGCAGTGGAAAACGCACTCTCTTACAGACTTGTTGTCTATCGCGGACAGTCGCAACTTAAAGAATACGAAGCAATGCTGAACTCTACTACTGACACGCTTTTGCTTAATGTTCCCGACAATTATACTCTTACGCTTCGCTCAATTGGCGATAACATTGATTATATGAGCAGCGACGAATCACCGCGTTACGCTTTTGAATATACGAACCCCCTGTACAGGGAAGTACAGCCGGGTGTATCAACATTCTGCGGTTTTGAATTTGACCCCCTTCCGAACAGCAATGGCAACAATGACCGTGTCGCTTTTTCATGGGAAACCATAAATGGAAATATCGTTGCAACTATTGGCAATGCAGAGGGCAATAGCGGCACATTTTTTCGTGCAAACGGACTTTTTGCCGAAAATTTATATGTGAATGGTCAACATAACAGCGACTTTTTTATTTCTCAACTTTCCGACAATAACACAAAAGTAATTCTCACTCCCAATATAACGCTTCATGTCGGCGACCGCATTGTGTATAACGGTATCATTGAATACTATACCGAGCAGGTGTTAGATGCCGACAGTAATCCTGTCGGGTTGTGGTCCACCGTAAATTTCGGCAATTACGGCACATATCTTTACGGAAGTACATGTGAAAACGCTTCATCGGTAAATGTAAGCACAAAACGACTGTTCTTTACGCCCGACACAGGCGTTAGAACATTTACCGTTTCGGGTTATAATTTTACAGAGCCGATAGTTGTTACTGCCCCCTACGGTTTAACGGTGCAGCGTCCCCGCGAAAGTTCCGTTGAACCGACACGCACCGATACTCTTTATCCGTTCTCAAGCGGCGTTTTGCCGACAACTCTTATAGAAGTTCGCTGGTATGAGGGTTCCTCTGCCGATGGAAAAATCCGCATACAGGGTGGGGGGATGCCGTTTGCAAAGGAGATAGATATAGTGTCGGACGGATTTTCCGATTACTGCAACAAGGTTCTTAACTTCCAGGCGGAAGGGCTCGGTTCATGTCCTGTCTATCTTTCCATAAGCCATCCCGATGCTAATGTAATGCAGTTTGAACTCCATCCTGTTTATGATACTGTTGCAAGATGGTCTGCAAGCAACAACTCTATTCAGGTAGAAAAAGTAAACACAAGCAGGGTGGGATTAACAGTAACGAGCCGTCAGCAAAATGAAAATATAATTACATTAACATTCAGTGAAGCATTGCTTGAAAACGATACCATAAAAATAGGACCAAATCCCGCTTTCGTATGGGAAGCAGCGAACGAAAACGGGGCTGTGCATTATAACTGTTTTATTGATGCGGTTCAAACATATATCGTCGGCAAAACGTGTTCCCTGCATAATGAGCATCCTCCTGTACTTACAGAAATAAAAGATGTTGTTTACAATGGACAGTCTTTTAATGACGGAACAGTTAAAATTACTGTTCAGAGTGGAACATATCCCGCAGCAGCAGTGCGTATTTGGGAAAGTGAAGATAGAGTGCCTTTTGTTCAACACACTCTTTCTCAAAACAGCATTTACGCCGTAACGGGGTTACAGCCATATAACACATATATCTTTTCGGTGCAGGCAGCGGACGAAAAAGGATACGGCTCAACAATTAAAAAATTTACAGTAAAAAATCTCGGCGTTCTTTCTGCCGACAGTGTGTCGCTTGCGGATACTGTTATCTTTGACGGACAACCGCATTCTGCGCAACTCGTTTTTCCTGATGGCGTCGGCGACAGCATTACGGTTTTTTACAACGGTATTCTTGATTTGCCTGTACAAACAGGTGCTTACGATATAACAGTGAGCATAAACGAAGGTTTAAAATATCAAAAAACGACAGAACTTTTTATCGGCACAATGCACATTGTCAGGGGAAGCATGACGGAAAGAATGTTTTATCACAGTGCCGACACTGCTGTTTACGACGGCTTGCCGCACAGTGCGAGCGTTAGCATTAAGGAAGATGTTATCGGTGCGGGTAGCATTACCGCTATAAAATACAACGGCGATACATCTCTGCCTGTTAATGCCGGTATTTATGCCGTATCGGTAGATGCTTCGGAAGGTGAGAGTTTTAATGTTACATCAAACCTTGTAATAGACACGCTTGTTATTTTGCGTGCCGAACCGACAATAGAACTTATTGCGTTTGAGACAGATACTTTTTATACCTATAACGCGCAACCGCACACAGTTATTGCCGCACCGTCGCCGGGCGTGATTGGGCTTGGTGATATAACGCTGAAATATAACGGCGTTGCGCAGGCAATAAATGTCGGCGAATATACTGTTACCGCAAGCGTAGCACAGGGATTAAACTACAATGCCGCGAATAATTTTGTTTTGCCTGTAACAATAATAATAAACAAAGCAGTTCTTGCGGCAGAGCATTTTTCTTTTCCGCTAATGACTCCATTGCAGGATGAGGGCTCAACGGAAGTTCCGGTAACACTTGCAACTCCATATACAGGTGCGGGAATTATAACTGTGAAATATAACGGTAATGTTTCGCCGCCCACAGAGGCGGGGCGTTATCTGCTATCCGTAAGTGTTACGGAAGGCAGCAATTTCTTTGCAACGGAAGACGATATTGTATTAGACAGTGTTCTTATATCAAAAACACATAATGTAACAGTGCGCGTTGTAAATGAAAAAATGTTTTTAATGCTTTCACCTGCATTCACAGTTGTTGCCACAGGTTTTATTCTAAACGACAGCGTTGTTACCACAGGCGGCAAGGCTGTGTTTGAAAACGTTGTGCACGGCTCACAAATAACAGTAAATGCTTTTGCAGCCGGATATGAAGATGTTTATGAAGTAGCAGAAACAACATTTCCCGCGATTATGCAAGACACTACAGTAGAAATTGTTGCAATCATGAAAACAAATTCTATTGACCCGCTGCAAAACGGCGGCAATAACAAAACAGCGGCATATATTTCCGATGGAGTTCTTTTTGTAAAAACATCGGAAAGATACAACTCCGTGTCGCTCTATAACGTAACCGGAACAAAAGTATATACTTCAAAAGCGTGGAAAGAGTGCTATAATTTGCCATCTTTACCGCCGGGGATTTATATTGTCGTTTTTGAGCGTAGCGGGCGCGGCATTTGGCAAAAAAATGAGACCGTAAAAGTTTTAAAAACGTATATTTGAAAATTGTTTAAATTCTGATTTTATGGCAAACAGACGATTTTATTTCACTGTTTTATTCTTTATTGCAGCAATAACGTTTTTAATGTGCTGCGAAAAGGGTATCAATAATAACAACAATAATAATGATAATCCGGGCGGGGACGACCCCAAAACTCCCGACACTTCACTTGTTGAGGAAATAACCGTACATCCCCAATATGAAGGTTATACTCTTGCGTGGGCAGACAATTTCAGTGACAGTATTCTTAACACTTCGTACTGGAATATAGAAGTTAATGGCGATGGAGGCGGCAATAACGAACTGCAATATTACAGCAGGAATAATGTGTCGGTAGAAACAGAGCCTCAAAGCGGGCGTCACTGCCTTGTTTTAACAGCAAGAAAAGAAAATTATAATGAAAGAACGGCAACATCGGGCAGGATAAACAGCAAGGGGAAAAAAGTATTTGAGCATGGCAGAATAGAAGCATCCATAAAACTGCCGCGAACAGCAAATGGCTTATGGCCAGCCTTTTGGATGATGGGCAATGATTACGAAAGTGTCGGCTGGCCCCACTGCGGCGAAATAGATATTCTTGAAATGGGACACGCGAACGGTATAAAGGCGGGTACATCCGACAGATATTTTAACGGTGCCTGTCACTGGGGGTTATCGTGGAATGGCGGCGCATATCCCAACTATGCCAACGCGTTCACAAGTTCCTATTCTTTGCAGGATACGTTCCATCTATACACGCTTATATGGGATGAAAACTATATAAGGATGTACCTTGACAGGGACAAATATCCTTCCGCAGACCCATACTATGAAATGAATATATCCGACCGTAGCGGCGACAATTCGCCGGGTAATTACTTTCACAAAGATTTTTTTATCCTGTTCAATCTCGCAGTAGGAGGCAACTTCCCGCAAATATGGGATATAAACGGTGTAACTGCCCTGTCGGGCGGCAGCGCGAAAATGTATGTTGATTTTGTGAGAGTTTATCGTGGGGATTAGTTTTTACTTAACAAAAGAGGAATTAGCTGTTTATGGATGATCTATCCTGATATTTGATTATTAGGCTTAATTATAAAAAAACGTTATCTGACACCTTAGTTATTGATAACTGCTTCCAACGTTTCAACCGTTTTTCAATTTCTTCAACCAATTTTTGATTGTTTTTAAAAACAAAATTTGTATCTACAAGTTGCTTTAATTTGTTTGCAGCTTCTTTCGTAGTTAAATTAGATGTTTCAACCAATTTGTCAAAAATCCAAATCATTCCGTGACATTCAATGTCCTTGTTTTTAGCACAATTCCGAAGCGTTTTATCGCTACTCAATACACAAGCATTTATTTTATTGGCGATGTATAAAACAGACTTGTCGGTTTCGGATAATGACTTTGGGTATTCTTCCGAATAAATTTCTATGAAATCCTGTTCCTGTAAATTATGCACAATAAGCTTGTTAACAGATTGATAGGCTTTAAGAATCTGTTGTTGTTCGGAGTACAATTCATATAGAATTGCGGAAGTTGTATGTATCTCTATATCAAGAGCAAAAAACGAAGTTACTAATTCTAAATCGTGTAAGTCAATAAAAATACAGGCATCTGTGACAGCAACTTTCATTTTCATCTCTCGGATATAATTAAGTATAAATTAAGATTTGATTATTAGAGTATCATTTGATGTTCTTTTTTAAAATCCGCTAAAGATTTATTATCTAATGCGGCTGCTTTTGACATTGAAATTTGGTCTTCAACCAATGCTCTGAATAAAAGTTGTTCAAATCGGTTGGACTGTTCAATACCAAAGTAATCATACGGTTCATCTACTGTCCAGTTCATCTGCTTGATTACAAAAAAGAATTGTTTCGTATAGTTTTCGTTGATTATTCCACAATCTTTTGCTCGCATTACAATGGCTTGCATTGAGATGCCGTATTGCTTTTTGATGTTGCCTAACTCTAAAAAAGAAAGTCTGTTTCTATGATCACCCAATTCTGCTCTGAGAGTTTCTTCGGGCAATGACATTGCACCTGCAAATTGATGACATAAAATTTCCTTTGCTCGTTCGGTTGCATCACCAAAATTTAAAAGCAAGTGAGCTAACTCGTGTAAAAGGGTAAAACGTATTCTGTCGGGTTTATTGATTTTATTAACATTGTAAGCCACAACAGGAATGTTTCCATTTACAAAGGTTTGCAAACCGTCAAAAGCTTCATCGACATTTAGTTTGACAACTTTAATGTTTTTATCTTCTAAAAGCTCCACAACATTGAATATAGCATTGTTGCCCAAGTTCCAAGCATTTCTTAATTTAATAGATGCTTTATTTACCTGGTCGTAAGAAGTAATTACACCAAAGTTTTTTAAAGGATTATCAAATTCATTTCTTAACCCCAAAATTTCTTCCAATTCCAAATATCGTGAGAGGTATCCTTTGGTTTTTTCTTTGATTATAGAAGCTTCTTTTTGTGGCATTTTGCTCAATTTACGATATTCAATTTCACCCAATTCCACTTTGGTCGTTCTGAAAAAATAATCAGGGCTAACATCTAATGCTTTACTTAATAAGTTGATTTTTTCGGTATCAGGAATAACCGCTCCCTTCTCGTAACGATGTAACGCTTGACGAGATAATTGATTTCCCAAGGCGTTAGCCAAATCTTGTAATGAAAAACCTTTAATTAAACGGGCTGACTTAAAACGTTCTGAAAAAACCTTTTTCATTTCCATTATTATTTTGAATTATGATACAAAAGTAACACTTTTAGTTTACAAAAATAACAATAATGTCTTTTTTTGCTCAAATTTGTAACTATAATATTACTTTATGCTGATAAAATCCGTGTTTATTGATATTTTTACGTAACTTGATTCAAAGTCTGATAAGTTTACATATTTAATTGACAGATTTATTTAGTAAAATATTTTTTGTAACAGTATGGAGTAATTTTTTATTTACGTTGTATTTTATCGCTTAATCAATTTATGTTTTTTTATACCGTTTTCTGTTTCTATCAGGACGAAGTACGGATTTTTTCTTAATGTGTTGCAGGAAAATTGATTTATATTACCGTTAAAGGACAGAATGCGTCTTCCCGACATATCGTAAACATTCTTTATTACTTCATTATTTTCATTTTCTATGTAGCAAATATCGGATACCGGATTTGGGTATAAGTTTACCGGAGATAATATGTGTGATTTATCCTCATTAGATATACGCACATAAACATAAAAAATCCCTTGTAAAAAACGATGACGTTATGTATTCTTTCATTAAACTCTTATTGCGTTTCTGATAAAATACGCACAATCGTACACCTGACGGATGTATTCTTTCATTAAACTCTTACCAAAAATAATTTCCAATAATATACAGCGGCACATTTGTCATCCAGCTTTCCTGCCTGAAATCTGACAATGAAGTTCTTACAGCATTTTTCGGTTTATATTTTTCATAAAAGAATTTAAAACTTTTGGATTGCAGATTTTCCGCTGCTTTTACTTCTATCGGCGTAATTTCGCCATTTGCCTGTATTACAAAATCAACTTCGGCAGTACTGCGGTCATTTGCCCAATAGGAAATAAACATGTCTTTCACGGTATGAAGTTGCTGTAATACGAACTGTTCCGTAAGTGCGCCCTTAAATTCCGTAAAAATATCATCGCCTTTAACAATCGTTTGTGCATTCAATCCTGACATCGCACCTAAAATGCCTATGTCGTGCATATAGAGTTTGAAATTTGTAAAATCGGCGTACGCCGTAAGCGGTAAAGAAGGTTTTGAAATTCGCGGAACTTTTACTAAAAGTCCGCAATCAAGCAGCCACTGTATCGCTACCTCAAAATCCTTTGCCCTTGCACCTTCACGTAAAACGCTGTAAATAAACTTTTTATTTTCTTTCGCCAACTGCGCCGAAATATTTTGCCAAACCAAACGAATACGTGGAACAGTTTCAAGCGGTGCGTGCTTGGCAAAATCATTTTCATAAGTTAAAATTATTTCGCGTTGAATATCACGTACATTTTCCCAATTTTGTGTTTGCGAAAACTCAAAGACCACCTCGGGCATTCCGCCGACATAAAAATAAATACGCAAAAGTTCTTTTAACTTTCCCGTAACACCCGGCAGCAAATCCAAACGATGTTTTTTCATTGCATTTGCCAGCTTCTCATTGCCCATAGCGAGCAGAAATTCGTTGAACGAAAGCGGATGCAAATTAAGAAAATTAACTTTTCCAACAGGAAAAGAAACGTTTTTGTTAATGGCAACTCCGAGTAGCGAGTCTGCTGCAATAATGTGATATTCAGGCACTTCTTCGCAAAAATATTTCAATGAAGTCAATCCTCGTTCCGCTGCCTGAATTTCGTCAAAAACAATCAAAGTGTTTTCGGATTGAATGGAAACGCTCATAGCAAGTTCCAGGGTTTCCAAAATTCGTTTCGGATTCAAATCGGGCAAAAACAAGTTCTGCAACTCATTCATTCGTTCAAAATTTACATAAACCAAATTCTGATAACAGGTTTTGCCAAATTCTTTAAGTAACCAAGTTTTACCAACTTGACGCGCACCTCTTATTATCAATGGTTTACGCTGTGCGCTTTCTTTCCACTGTTTCAGTTCTTCTATTTTTTCTCTGTACATAAAAAGTAGATGTGGGTGTAAATACTGTTGCAAATATACACTTTATTCATGAAAAAAATGTATTGCGAACACACTTTCTTCACGATAAAATGTTGTTGCGATGCATTTTTCTCAACGAGTTTTGCGATAACAAAAAAGTCCTGCATGCAAAGCTGGGCTAAAAAAAAGCACATTTCCCGACATACTAACTTACTAATCCCGACTAATCCGTACAGTGGAAAGAGATACAATATGGATATAATATAAATATTCCATATCTTTGCATTTTAAATTTATATGGGAATTTACAGGCAAAATACAGATACAATATGGATAAATATCTTCAAAAATTAAATTTGAATTTTCTCACAAATCAACGTGTAATGAAACTTGTTGCGGGAATCGACGAGTACCGCGGCAAATGGAACGTTATTGAAAAACGCGAAAATCGTTACTTGAAAGAGTTGCGAAAAATTGCTACAATTGAAAATACAGGTTCTTCTACCCGCATTGAAGGTAGTTCAATGACGGACGAAGAAGTAAAGCAGTTGCTCAAAGATGTAAAAATCACGAAGTTTAAAACTCGTGACGAGCAAGAAGTTGTTGGTTATTACGAAGTTTTGGAACTAATTTTTGATAATTTTTCGGAAATAAGACTGTCGGAAAGTTACATCAAGCAACTGCACCAACTTTTACTCAAACATAGCAGTAAAGACGAGCGTCACCGCGGCAAGTACAAAAATATGCCGAACAAAGTTGCAGCAACCTATCCCACAGGCGAACATAAAATTATTTTCAACACTACCGAGCCCGTTCTGGTTGAGAACGAAATGTTTGAGTTAATTAAATGGACAAATTTGCAATGGGAAGAAAAGACGATACATCCGCTCATTGTGCTGGCAATTTTTGTATATGAATTTTTGAGTATTCACCCTTTTCAAGACGGAAATGGAAGGTTAAGCCGCTTACTTACAACGCTTTTTCTTTTGCAACAAGGATATAAATTTGTGCAGTATATTTCGTTTGAAAACCACATTGAAAAAAACAAAAAAGCGTATTATAATGCTCTAATGACAGCCCAGCGCAAACGAATAATGCAGGAAGATATTATTGACAAATGGTTGCTTTTCTTTTTGGAAAGTTTGAAAACACTGACCGAAAAGTTGGACAAAAAGTACAATATTTTCAAACAAAAAGGCGGTTATTTGAACGAAAGACAAAAAATGCTCGAAAAATTTATTATCAAACAAAAAATCTTTAAAGTTGCCGATTTGGTGGTTGCTTTCCCTGATATTTCGCCCCACACACTGAGAAAAGATTTGCAATATCTACGCGATGAGCAATTTGTCTCAACAATAGGACAAGGCAAGGGAACGGTTTATATAATCAAACAACAAACGGAATAAAAACTAACGACCGCATTGCATAATCACCCTAAACACCGGTCTTAAGGGGACATTATATTGTACTTCCATCATGCAGCAAGAACAATAAAAAATGCGTAAATTCGCTAAAATATATTAGAACGTCTGATTATGGCAAATCACGAGGAGCAGTTTAAGAAACTTATTGCCCACACAAAAGAATACGGATTTATTTTTCCGTCAAGCGAAATTTATGACGGACTTGCAGCGGTCTATGACTATGCGCCCTGCGGGATTGAATTGAAAAAAAATATTCGCGAATACTGGTGGAAAAGTATGGTACAGATGCGTGAAAATATTGTTGGTGTTGATTCCGGTATTTTTATGCACCCTACTATATGGAAAGCGTCGGGACATGTTGATGCATTTAACGATCCGCTTATTGATAACCGCGACAGTAAAAAGCGTTACCGCGCCGATGTTCTTATTGAGGAATATATTGCGAAAATTGAGGATAAAATAAATAAAGAAGTAGAAAAAGCGGCAAAACGTTTTGGCGACGCTTTTAATCGCGAACAGTTTGTTACTACTAATCCGCGTGTGCTTGAGTACGGCAACAAAATAAAAAAAATTTCCGCACGTATGGCGCACGATTTGACTGTTAATGATTTGACGGATTTAAAAAAATTGATTGAGGAATTGGAGATTGCCGACCCTGTTTCAGGTACGCGAAACTGGACAGATATACGTCAGTTTAATTTGATGTTTGCAACGCAAATCGGCTCTGTGAGCGATGAAGCAAACACTGTTTATCTGCGCCCTGAAACGGCACAGGGAATTTTTGTGAATTTTCTCAACGTGCAAAAAACATCACGTATGAAAATTCCGTTCGGTATTGCACAAACCGGTAAGGCATTTCGTAACGAAATTGTTGCACGGCAATTTATTTTCCGCATGAGAGAATTTGAGCAAATGGAAATGCAGTTTTTTGTGGCTCCGGGAACAGAGTTGCAATGGTTTGAGTACTGGAAAGAACAACGCATGAAATGGCATCTGTCGCTTGGTATTCCTGCTGAAAAATATCGTTTCCACGACCATGAAAAACTTGCGCATTACGCTAATGCCGCAACGGATATTGAATACGAATTTTTGTTTGGCTTTAAGGAATTAGAGGGGATTCATTCGCGTACCGATTTTGATTTAAGCAGACATCAGGAATTTTCAGGTAAAAAAATTCAATATTTTGATATTGAACGTAACGAAAGTTATGTACCGTACGTTGTAGAAACATCTATCGGATTAGACCGTATGTGCCTCGCAGTTATGTCATACGCCTACAACGAGGAAACATTGCCCGACGGCAGTGAGCGCACGGTGATGAAAATCCCTCCTGTCCTCGCACCTTACAAAGTTGCCGTTTTACCTCTTGTTAAAAAAGACGGAATGCCCGAAAAGGCGCGTGAGATTCTTTCAACGTTGCAAAAGTGCTACATGTGTCAATACGATGAAAAAGATACCATTGGCCGCCGTTACCGCCGTCAGGACGCCATCGGCACGCCGTTCTGCGTAACGGTGGACACACAAACGCTACAGGATAACACAGTTACTGTCCGCCTGCGCGACGATATGACACAGGTACGAATTGCCATAGCAGAATTAAATGCGTTTGTTGCCGAACGGTTGCAGTAAATTTTGCTTATCTTACGACACTCTTTCAGGCTTTATGCACAACCTGAATTAAAAAATAATTTATAAAACAGAATAAAACACAATGACACCGAAATTCAAATACCAACCCCCTTTTCCAATGGGTGAAGACAAAACAGAATATTACTTTCTCACAAAAGAGGGCGTAGAAACAACAACTTTTGACGGAACGACTATTTTAAAAGTCAAGCCCGAAGCACTTACCGCAATGGCGCGGCACGCATTCAGAGATGTGGCGTTTATGCTCCGCACCGCACATCAAGAACAGGTCGCTGAAATATTAAAAGATCCTGACGCAACGGATAACGACAAATATGTAGCATTAACCATGCTGCGCAACGCTGAAATTTCTGCAAAAGGCGTACTACCGTTTTGCCAGGACACAGGCACAGCCACTGTTATTGCCAAAAAGGGCGGCAATGTGTTTACGCAGGGTAAAGACGAAGAAGCATTGTCAAAAGGTGTTTATGAAACTTACACAAACGAAAATTTGCGCTATTCACAAACCATTCCGCTAACAATGTACAAAGAAATAAATTCAGGTACAAATCTGCCCGCGCAAATAGATATACAGGCGGTGGACGGCAGCGAATATAAATTTCTTTGCATAGCAAAAGGCGGCGGCTCTGCAAATAAAACATATTTGTATCAGGAAACAAAAGCACTTTTAAACCCTGAAACGCTTGAAAAATTTCTCGCGGAAAAAATCCGTACACTCGGCACAGCCGCCTGCCCGCCTTATCACATAGCGTTCTGCATAGGGGGGACTTCCGCCGACCAGTGTTTAAAAACCGTAAAACTTGCTTCAACTCACTATTACGATGAGTTACCAACAGAAGGCAACGAGTACGGACAAGCATTTCGCGACCTTGATCTTGAAAAAAAAGTGCTTGAAATGGCATACAAAACAGGACTTGGTGCGCAATTCGGCGGCAAATACTACGCACACGATATCCGCATTATCCGCCTGCCGCGCCACGGCGCGTCCTGTCCTGTGGGGCTTGCGGTATCCTGCTCTGCCGACAGAAACATTAAAGCAAAAATCAACGAAGATGGGGTATGGATTGAAAAGTTAGAGGATAATCCGGGACGATTTATTCCTGATGAGTTGCGCAATGCGGGAGAAGGCGGTGCGGTAAAAATAGACCTTAACCGTCCAATGCGGGAAATACTTGCAGAACTTGATAAGTATCCCGTAGCAACACGCCTTTCACTTAACGGCACTATAATTGTAGGGCGCGATATTGCACATGCAAAAATAAAAGAGCGTTTGGATGCAGGCGAGGATATGCCGCAATATTTAAAAGATCATCCAATCTATTACGCAGGTCCGGCAAAAACTCCCTGCGGAATGTGCAGCGGCTCAATGGGACCAACTACCGCAGGCAGAATGGATTCTTATGTTGATTTATTCCAGAGCAAAGGCGGCTCGTTAGTAATGCTTGCCAAAGGCAATCGCAGCGATGTGGTAACTGAGGCTTGTAAAAAATACGGCGGCTTTTATCTCGGCTCTATTGGCGGTCCTGCTGCAATTTTGGCGCAAAATAATATTAAAAAATTAGAATGTTTGGAATATCCCGAACTTGGTATGGAAGCAATTTGGAAAATTGAAGTTATTGATTTCCCTGCCTTTATTCTTGTTGATAATAAAGGCAACGATTTCTTCAAGCAGTTATCTACACTCAAAACCACTTAACAATAGGAAACTCCTGTCGCGTAGGTAATAACTCATTGCAGGGATATACGCGGAAAGCAAAATCAAATACGCCCGATGTCGGTATTTCAAAATCGGCGGCATATACGGCACTGCCGTTTTCTTTCTGAGCCACAAGCGGACATACAAAAAGAATTTCTTTCATTTCATCATTTTGCTTTTGCCCAAAAACAACCTCAACACCTATATCGTTTTTACTCAATCCTGCAAGATCAAGCGTGATTTCAAAATGCGCTTTTTCGCCAAGCAGCAATTCGTTATTTGTACTTTGGTGATAAGTAGAAGAAATCAGTTTAATATGCTCCCAGCGATTCAATACTTTCAAACGCCAACGTCCGAGTGAGAATGCTTCGGAGTAATGATTTTCTTTTAAACGATTAAAACGTTTCGATATGCTGTGATAATATTGACCGTAATAATCATTCAGCTGGCGGCGCATAGTAAAGTGCGGTGCAATTTCCGCTATATTGTTCTTTATAAATTTAACCCACATTGCAGAAGCACCGGCGACACCGTCTTCGTAAAATGCAGGCGCAATTTCATTTTCAATAATACGGTAAATTATATCGGCGTCAAGTTCGTCCTGGTGTTGCTGATTATTATACGTTTTTTCCTCTTTCAGCGCCCATCCGGCATCTTTTATATATCCTTCAGCCCACCAGCCGTCAAGTACGCTTAAATTAAGCACACCATTCATAATTGCTTTTTCGCCGCTCGTACCCGATGCTTCAAGCGGACGAGTAGGATTGTTGAGCCAAATATCAACACCCTGTACAAGATGACGTGCAATATCCACATCATAATTTTCAATAAAAAGAATTTTACCCACAAATTCTTTTCTGCGTGAAATATCAATAATCATCTTTATCAAATCTTGCCCTGCTTTATCGTGCGGATGTGCTTTGCCGGCAAAAAGGAATTGTACGGGACGTTCGGGATTATTTACAATTTTATTTAAACGGTCAAGATTTTTAAACAGCAGTTGAGCGCGTTTATATGTCGCAAAACGGCGGGCAAAACCGATTGTAAGTACTTTATCATTTAACTTATCAAGAATCTGTCCCATTTCTTCAGGACTGTCGCCGCGGTGAGGCAAGTCGAGATTTACTTTTTTCTTTACGAAATCTATAAGTTTTCTGCGCAACTCGTCACGAATTGCAGTAATTTCGCCGTCCGGTACTTCGTGAATCTTTTTCCACAGAGCAAAATTTTCGGGCATTTTCATAATCTCCTCGCCCATATATTTAACGTAAAGATTTTTCCACAATTTATTTGTCCATGTCGGAAAGTGGACACCATTTGTAACATAGCCGATATTTTCCAGTTCGTGCGGGAAATATCCGGGATAAAGCGGAGCAAGAATTTTTCTTGATACTCTGCCGTGGATTCTGCTGACACCGTTAATATGTGAGGACAGATTTGCGGCAAGAAAACTCATTGAAAATTTTTCATTCGTATCTTCATGATTGGAGCGTCCAAGCCCCATAAATTCATCCCATTCCAAACGCAAACGGGAGGCGTAATGAGAAATGTATTTACGCAAAATATCCTCAGTAAACATATCATGTCCTGCGGGAACAGGCGTATGCGTTGTAAACAAAGACGACGCACGTACAAGTTCTCTTGCCTGATAAAACGATAAATGTTCGTTTTCAATATATTCCTTTAAGCGTTCAAGAAGCATAAACGCAGCATGTCCCTCGTTACAGTGAAATACTTCAGGTTTGTAACCAAGTTTGCGCAACATGCGAACACCGCCCACACCAAGCAAAAGTTCCTGTTTAAAACGATTTTCCCAGTCGCCGCCGTAAAGGTGATGCGTTATGCTTTTATCGGTGTCGGTGTTTTCCTCAATATCGGTATCAAGCAAAAACAACGGCACACGACCCACATCAACTCTCCATGCTTTGGCAGCCATCTTATGACCGGGCAGTGAAATATTTACCGTTATCCAGTTTCCTTTCTCATCTCTTGCAGGGATTACCGGAAGTTTTGAGAATTGCTGCGGCAAATATTCCGAAATCTGTTCACCTGTTGTTGCTATAACCTGATTAAAATATCCGTAGCGGTAAAGTAATCCGATACCCACCATATCTACGTTTTTATCACTTGCCGCTTTTAAATAATCGCCCGCTAAAATACCCAAACCGCCCGAATAAATTTTTAAACTTTCATGTAAACCAAATTCCATAGAAAAGTACGAAACAAGCGGTTTTGAACGATGTTTGCCCTCATTCATATACGCTTCAAACCGCGCATAAACATCATCCATTTTTGCAAGAAATTTTTTATCCTTTTCAAGAATATCAAGCGTTTTAGTGCTTAAACGCGCAAGAAATTCTATCGGATTATGCTGTACCTCTTCCCACAGCACAGGGTCAATACCGGCAAATAAATCAGTAGCATCGCTATCCCAACTCCACCAAAGATTTTTTGAAAGTTTTTCAAGTTTTACAAGTTTGCCCGGAGTATTGGGTTTTACCATTATTTTTTTCCACTCGGGAGTATCCTGTTTGTAGTGCGTAACATAAATTTGAGAAAGAGGCATTTCCTTATTCAGCAGGCTAATGTCATCTTCCCATTTTTTACTTGCAAATTCATACGTCTGTTTATAGTTCTTTACAAACTCACTCCACAGCGCGGCACGCGATACTTCGCAGGCACTTTTACGATATTCTTCAATATCATCCGCATTGATAAATTCGTGCAGATAATTTGCAATATTGCTTACAACTTCCGAATCGTTAGTATCGTTACGCTCCACAACAAAAACGCCGCGCTGATTTTTAAACGTATCTCTTACCCATCGTCCGAAACCTGCAACAGATGTCGTAACGGTCGGAATACAAAACGAAATACTTTCAAGCGGTGTATATCCCCACGGCTCATAGTAAGACGGAAATACCGAAACATCAAAACCAATCAATAAATCGTAATATGAGAGATTAAAAATACCGTCCGCGCCATTTAGATAGCACGGCACAAAAACTATTTTTATTTTTTCGTCCGGTGCATTATTGAAACCTGCAAATTTTAAACGTTGCAAAATCGGATCGCGTTCATATCCATTAAGATAATGCGTGCAAAAATCACCACAAATAGCATTACTGCTGTCTTTAGGTAATGATTTCATTCGTTCAAGCAATTCGGGACGCGCACCTGCATGGTCGGCAGGAATTGTAAGGTATGCAACAATTGTTTTTTCGGGATTTTTTGTTCTCAATTCTGCCAAAGCGTCAATATACAGGTCAATTCCTTTGTTCCTGAACTCATATCTGCCGCTGTTTATAACATATACAGAATCATCCGGAATCGGAGTATTAAGCAGTGCGGATGTTACGTGCCGTAATTTTTCTTTCGCTGCAGAACGTTTTTTAATAAACTCATCCTCTTTCGGCACCCACTCTCCGTCAAAACCGTTTGTCGTAATTATATCGGCACCTTTTTCAAAAAATTGTTTACACTCCGCATTTGTAATTTCACTGACCGAAGTAACGGCGTCCGCTTCCGAAACCGATAATTTTTCAAGTGAAAATTTGCTGCGTACATTAAATCTGTACGAACATTCATCGCCGTTATACTGTTCAATATAGCCATAAAGAGGAAAGCCGTTGCCTGCAATGCTGCGCCCGAGAACTGTCGCATGAGTTGTGAAACATGTTGCAATGGCGGGAACATGTTTTTTCAAATACAAAATTCCCGAACCTGTTATCCATTCGTGAAAATGCGCATATACTTTTTCCTGCGGATATACCTCATGGTTATAAAATGTTTCTATAACTTTTGCCGCAGCATAACCAAAAAGAGTTGGTTCAATATAATCCCACTGTCCTGATATGGAGTCTAATTTAAAGTCATTCCAAAAATCTGTAAGAATTGCATCTTTCTTTGCAATGAAAGAGACGAAATCAACAAGAATAACCGTAGGCGAACTTTTAATATTCCAGTGTCCTGTCCTGAATGAAACACCTTCCTGTTCGGCGTAGTGTTTCCAGTCAATATAAAGATTTTTATCCTCAATAAATTCCGTATTATTTTTTTCTTTCCAGACATCCGGTCCTATAAGGAAGTAATTCTCGCCGAATATTTTTTGAATTTCCGATGCTTTTGAAGAAATCACGGTATGAATGCCTCCGACTTTGTTACAAACTTCCCAACTTGTCTCAAACAAATAACTCGTTTCTTTACTCATATATTCTTTTTATGTTTTACGTTTTTATAAACTGCAAAGATAGTAAAATATTCAGGTATGGCACATTACCGCAAAATAACAACACTACCCGATTGAGTTTGTTTTAGAGGGATACCCTCGCTGGGTGCGGAAAATTCAACGACATAAAAATATGCGCCGTCAGGACAGGCGTTATTTCCATTCATATAACAACCGTTCCACATAAAAGAAAATTTATCTGCTTTAAAGACAAGTTTTCCCCAGCGGTCAAAAATTTGTATCATAAAATATTCCAGCTGCGGTTGCGGTTTTTCCGGATCCGGACGAAAAACGTCATTTATCTTGTCTTGATTCGGAGTAAATACGTTCGGCAATTTTAATATGAAACATGCCCGATTGTCTATACATATAGCGTTGCTGTACCCGCTCTCCTGCTCTTTGATGTTGACGGCAGTTACAGTGTAACATATATTGCGCAACGGATAAAGGATACTCGTGTCGGTAATAGTTTCCGCAATGGGCAATATTCCAACATCTGCCGACAGTGTAAAAACATAATTCGTATCGCCTGCCGGCGCAGAGTATATATTGTACTGAACAATATCTTCTATGTTTTCCAAATCGCAATCAACTGTCCATTCAAGTACATTTTTAAATTCGCTATAAGCCCCGCCGCAATCGCCTTCAACACTTAAAAGTTTCGGCGTACATGGTGGTTGCACCTGCGGCATTGCCTGCGTTTCATTACTTTTGTTCAACATAGGGCTTTCAATCTGCGTGTTAAAATATGTGCCTTCGCCTTCAATGTAATAAATGTAAGTACTGTCGTTTATAACGGCGGTATCGGCATACAGAATATCGGAAGTACGTGCAATTTGCATAAAGATATTTTCGGAAGCAGACGCGCGGTAAACGCGGTAATAACGGTTATGCCATAATTGATTGTCCTGCCAGCGAAGGACGACCTTGCGGGAGTATGAAAACGCTTGCAGGTACAAAGTGGAATTTACGGCGGTCTGCTGCATATCATTCGCGACTGTATCCTGTGTTAATGCCGTATCGCTGAGAACGACATTGTACCGCTGAATATCTTTTTCCGTATTGCGAAGCGAATCGTAAAACGTTACGGCTGTATCGAACGGAAACAGGCGAATGAGTTTGGCTGTATCGCCGGCTTCACCTGTTTCTACACGATATAAGGCAAACTGCTGTCCTTTATATCCGCTGCCTGTATCATCGGGCAACATTATCCACCGTACTTTTACAGTACCCTGATACGGATGTGTTTTTTCTATTGACGTATGCGTAAATATCGGCACACCTTTCCGCTTAACAGTAAAACATTCTTCATTTGAAAATAAACTTTCACTGCCGTCTTTCAACAACGCCGTTACGCGGTAGCAATATGTCATTCCGTTTTGCAATCGTGATGTGTCGGTATAAAAAGTATCCTGTGTTACGGCAATAAGTATGAAATTTTCGCCATGCAGTCCGCCGTTGCAGGAATCCTGCACAGGATCAGACATGCCGCTATAGCGGTAAATATTATACCCCGATACGTGCGGAACAGGAATAGTGCCGAAATGCAATTGCGGATTGCCGCTGTCGGTTATCTGCAATGGTGCGATAACAGGGCTGGGAGCAACAACATTTATTGTAAATTCTTTCAGGTCGGAAAGATTGGGAATACC
This sequence comes from Bacteroidales bacterium, assembly GCA_031257915.1. Classification (GTDB taxonomy): domain Bacteria; phylum Bacteroidota; class Bacteroidia; order Bacteroidales; family P3; genus JAIRNR01. The sequence goes on along the minus strand of JAIRNR010000019.1, from coordinate 6,859 downwards.
TGAATCGGTTGCCTTGCAATAGACTGTATAAGGTGCTTTGCGCGGTGTCGAATAAGGCACGCGCCATGAAAAAAGTATTGCGGTATCGTTCAGCGGCAATAGCGTCGGCTGCTCATCTTCCGGTAACATGAATAACTCACCTGTTGCCGTAATCCGAATTGCGTCGCCGTCCGGGTCGTGCGCCTGAACAGGCACTGCAAACGTATCACCTGCCGCAACACAGTAATTTTGAACTTTGAGTATCGGCGGGGTATTGTCGCACTGCTGTACTCTCACCTGCATATCTCTGGTTATTTCTCCTGTTTTGCGTCCATATCGCCATTCCTCAACAACAATTGCAATATTGTATTCGCCCTGACTAACCGGCACATCCCATAAAACATCTCCCGTTATTTCATCTATGGAGAAGGAGTTTGACGATGCAGGGAATGTATAACCGGGTATGTCCATCCCTTCCTCCGTTTTGCAGGAAATGAGTTTATAGGATAAACTGTCGCCGTCCGGGTCGTATGCACCGGGGTTATGTATAAACATCCGCCCTACGCAAGCCCTGTCTATCGGGCGATTTGTTAAAACTGCGCTGTTATTGCCGCCGGAAAAAAACGGACTTATTACAAGCAAGGTCTGTACGTACATTGGAATATCTATACTGTTTGGAATATTTATTACGCCGCCGTTGCGCGTAGGGTCGGTCATTGAAATGTAATATGAGCCTGTACCGGAATAGGTATGCTCGGCTTCGTAGATATTTAAAAATGTCTGTTCGGCGTCGGCAAGTATTGTTTGCGTCTTACGCTCAACGGTATCTATCTTGCCGTCACCCCAATTTATTTCCAAATACGGACGGTCGGTTTCGGTGCCTGTAAAAGTATAGGATATTAGCGTGGCACGATAGGTATAGCCGCCAAGATGAACATAAGTTATTTCGTCGGCTTTCTGATGGCTGGCGTTTACTTCCGCCAAAAACAATAACATCAGCACCAACAACAAATGTCTCATAAACTGCAAGTATCCCATTGTTCAAAATTACGCATTTTTATACGAATTTATACTGTATATGTATTTTTCCGATAGACAATTCTCCGCAAAAATTCAAAATTCCAAAATAATTCGTAAATTAGCGCGATTTCACGATTTAAAATAATTGTTATTGTGATACTTTCATTCCCACATACCAAACAAAATACAGGTCTTCAACCGGCACTTTTACGTACGCCAAAGCGGAACGTAAACAGTAGTCTATGCAGTGTATTAAAACCCCGTAACACACTGATAACAAATTCTTTACCCCCCCCCCCCCACAGTCTGATTCCCAACAATTTGCGCATATTTACCTTACGCTGAATACGCGGAAAATATTATCTCAAATATCTTACACACCCTTTAGCGCAATATTCAAACTTGTGCTTAAAGATTTTTTTATACAACAGTCGGATTCATATTTAAACGGTATCAATAATTTCCAATTCCGTATAATCTTAAAATTCACAAGAAAATTATAATCAAATGAGAACAAATTATTCCCGCGTAAAATTACTGTTTATATGTATTCTTACCGCAGTGGTAATTCCCGCTATGGGACAGGTACAATGGTCTATAGAGACGCCCGAAGCAGTATATGACTGGGATTCGCGCATGCTGTCCGACGGCAGTTTTGTAGTATATTACAACAGTCCGTCACAACTTATTATTTATGAAGATACCGTTTCCGCGCAGGAACATATTTTAATGCGCTACAATGCAGACGGGACATCTGCGTGGAGTGAACCGTTAATCGTAGCCAACGCTCCCAACAAAAGTTATACAATGTACAACAAGTATTTGTTTGTGGACGATGAAGACAATATTTTCCTGAATATTCCGGACTGCCGCTACGATACTTTTGAGAGTTTATGGCCCGCCGGCTATTACAAATGGGAGAAGATGACCTTAAACGTTCATAAGATAAGCAAAGATGGCGAGCATCTTTGGGGCGGCAACGGGATTCCGATAGACCGTGACGGACATGTTCTGATAGCGTTATGCAACGCAATAATGCTCGAAGACAGCGGTCTTATATTGTCCTGGTTGCAGGAAGACTTATTCGGTTCTTCCACTGTAACGACAACAAAAATCGCCCGTATATCTTCGTCGGGCGATGTTCTTTGGGTAAACGATTTATCTCCGAGCGGTCATTCAGCCACTCTTGTTAATGGCGGCAGCAATCAGTTTATAATTGTTTATATGCAAGGCACATCGTTAAGTGCGGTAACTCCGATTTATGCTCAGAAATTAAATTCCAAAGGCGACCTGATATGGGGACCGATTATGATTTACGACAAAGGCGGTACGCCTCCCCGCGCGGCTCACCTGAATATAAAAGTGCTGCCTGTAAAGCGTGGTGTTTTTGTAAGCTGGTATGCCGATCCCGATGGCGATAATTTTGAAGACGTTTACTGCTCTTACGTTAACCGTAGCGGTGACCTTGCTTTTGCAGGCGGCACCTCCGGAACAAAACTCGGATATGCGCCAAACATTCGCCAGTTTTCTCCTGTAGGAATATATGATGAAGAGAACGAATATGTTTATTACACTTGGAGCGAACAGAGCAACGGACAAACATGGTCGGGCATAGTGGGTCAGAAAATAAATTTAGACGGCGAGCTTATGTGGGATGCGAATGGAGTAACAGTAGGTCCGATGCTGGAACGCCGCGTAGAATATCAGTCTGTTCAGTTAGACAGCGCAGGCAATCCGTGCTTTTTTTATTTGCAGTACACCGGTGGAAACATGGGATATGTTCAAAAGCTTTCCACTGACGGCAATATGTTATGGAACACCACTTTTAACGAAACAGGAGCAGACTTGATAACGCTTCCGTACGCAAATGGTCAATGGATAGCACTGTGGATTATGAGCTCCGGCACCACTGTAGCCCGTGTTCGTGCGCAAAATATCCTCGACGGCAGTTCAGGCATAAGCGTATCCGAAGAATTAACGTCGTCAGCAAAATCACAGTCAAACATATCCTTTAATGTTACCCGCAATCCTGTCTTCGGAGGCACATCCTTTATCGTAAAAGGCTTACAGGGCAAGAGGGCAGATATTTCCGTTTACGGCGCAACCGGTAAAAAGGTTGCCGCTGTATTTAACGGAGAAACAGTGAGTGATGAACAGGAATTTGTCTGGGATATTCCCGCGTTGCTGCCTGAAGGAATATACTTTGCAACGCTGCGCAGCGGCTCTGACATAAAAACATTAAAGATTGTTGTAAGCAACAGTCGGTAAAATATAATGCGACCGTAATAACCTTGCCGGCAGCAGTTTTCGTTGTTGTAAGCGACAGTCGGTAAAATATAATGCGCCCCCCAAAAAAAGAAATACAAACCTCAAAAATAAAAAAAAATGAAAAAGTTCACTTGTTTATTAGTAATGCTTGCAATAATGGCAGGCATAGTCCCCGCCGGAGTATGGGGACAGACAGCGGTAACGCTCGAAACCCCTTATATGGAGAGTTTTACCGGAAGTTCACTTCCCAACGGCTGGGCAAACGTTTCCGGCAACAGTAAAACATGGGCAATGAGCAGCAACAGGCTTTATTGTCCGTATGGTAGCGGAAATTCCTATATTACTGCGCCTGTTCTCGACCTTTCGGGACTGGGTTCATACAAAGTACTTTTAGAATTTGACCATTATGAGCAACTGCATAGAAACGGAACAAACACACTTGTTGTATATTACCAAACAAGTGCCGGGAGTGAGAGGGTAAAACTTGGTGAATATCAAAGTCAGACAAGCAGCATGGTGCATCAGGTTATAGAACTTCCTGCAGAAGCGAAAATATCAAACTTCATTCTTGTTTTTCATAATATCGGAAGCACTGGCACTTACGCCACGTATGTTGACAACGTAGCGGTTCACGGCATAGCACCAATACCTGTAACGTTCAACAATTCCTACACGGAAAATTTCGACGGCCTCCTCAACAATGCGCTTCCGTCAAACTGGGAAAATCATACGGTATCGGGCAGTCTGGTATGGAGAACGCAGGGCAACAGTCTTTACATGCCTAATGGCAGAGCAGATTATGCGGACGTATCTTACGTTACTTCCCCCATGCTTGACCTTTCGGCAATAGCAGGGCACAAAGCGATTATGGAATTTGACCATTTTGTTGAAGATTACGAGGAGGGAGTATCAGAAAGACTGATAGTAGGTTATAAGGTGGGATTTGATGGCGAGCCTGTAAAGCTCGACACTTTTGCGAACGAAAAAGGCGACTTTAAACGCACGGTAATAGAACTGCCTGAGGGAGCCAAAGTATCAAATCTCGTTCTCTATTTTGAGGGACAGTCAAATGATGGCATGGGCATTAGTGTGGATAATCTGTCTGTTTACGGCGTTGCCGACAACGATATACTTGTGAAATCAATAACGTCTCCCGATACCGCAATTATTACTTCCGGAGAGGTTCCCGTAACGGTAAGTTTTGCCAATAACGGCACGGATAATATAACTTCTGCAAATTTCACTCTTGAAATAGACGGTAACATTATGACAACCGAAACTGCCGGCGATTTAAATCTGGCACAGGATGGCAATTCTGATTTCACTTTTGTAACTAAGGGCAACTTTCCTGTTGCCGGCACGCACACCATTCGTGTATGGTCAAACCTTACGGACGATAGAAACCCCTATAACGATACTGTTATAAAAACAGTAGCTGTCTATTTCGGTGTTGATGCGATTGCGTCCGCAATAGTTTCTCCATTATCAGTTTTGGCAGACGCTTCTACTGCGGTTCCTGTACAGGTACGTGTTACCAGTAACGGCAGAAGCGGCAATATAACAGATATAAAACTGACTCTTGAAGTGGACAATATTGTTATTGCAACCGAAAATGTTAATAACTGGAATTTGCCCTATACCGAAGATTCCATTTATACCTTTACTGCCGCCGCCGACCTGTCTGCCGGAGGTAATCACAAAATTCGCGTTTGGGTGGACGTTACCGGCGAAGAAGCCAGAATCAGCGACACGGTAGAGATGTCTTTAATAAATTATCTGTGTCCGTTTGATTTAAGTGCAGGCAATCTTGTTGAAGATTTTGAAACTCCGTTAATACCGTGCTGGAATGTTGTTTTGCACAGTACTAATCCGGAGGCGAATGTGGGCATTTACAATCTTGGAGCAAATGCAAAAAGCGGGAGCAATGTATTCGGTTTCTTTTATAACAGTGGTTATTTGTCCGATCAATATTTGATTACGCGCAAACTTTCTACGGAAGCAGGTAAATATAAAAGAATACGGTTCTACCACAAACGCAGTGATGCAAGTGTAACAAAAGGATTAAGAATAGGCTACTCAACAACAGCAAACAGTCCGGATGACCTTATATGGGTTGGTGAAATTCCTGACGCGGATATTAGTACCGCATGGCAATTAGGAACGTATGATCAAATTCCTGCTGAGGCGGCGTATATTGCAATAGGGTTCAGTGTGGGTTCTTCTTACACTACTTATATTTATATGGACTCTCTTGTGGTGGAAAATTATGATCCTCCGGCGCAACGGGCAGAGATATTAAGTTCTGTAAATCCGAAAGGCAGGATAACACTTACTGCCGTAGAAAACATCTCTGTATCTTTTAAAAATACCGGTCTGAATGTAATTACGGATATGGATTTTTCATATCAGATAGACGACGGCGCAGTTGTTACCGAAAAGGCGACCGGTTTAAACGTTGCTCCATTAACAGTATCTTCCTACACCTTTACTGCTAACGTTAGTTTTCCTGAAGTAAAGACGTACAATATTAAAGCGTGGCTTACTCTTGACGGCGACCCCGATAACAGCGACGACACTGTAACAGGCAGTGTAACAGGAACCGACTGCATTGCATATCCGCATCGTGAGAGTTTTGAAAACTTAACCACCCTTAACAGTTGCTGGAATGTGGTATCTATGAATACGAACAATGCCATCTCAATTAGAGCATCGAATGCTGCATCTTATGTGGAGTCCAATGACGGCAGTAACAGTCTTGAATTTAGTTCAAATTCTTATTCCTCTGCCCGTGACCACAGGCAGTATATTATGACTCCCGGTCTTCCGCAAACATCAAAAGCGCGTGTTTTGAGTTTCTATTACACCAATCATCCAAATTACACAGATGGATTATTGTATGTGGGTTATTCTACAACCACAAATGATTTATCAAGTTTTGTTTGGGATAATCCTGTTAATGAAGGAGCATATAATGGTTGGAAACGGTATATTAAAACGGGTATCGATACGGACGTCAAATATATAGCTATTCTTTTTAACCCTGGTGCACGGTCTTATGCTTATATAGATAATTTAACAATTTCCGAAATAGATCCGGTTGATGCAGTTGCGTCCTCATTAGTTTATCCGTATCTGTCTATGGAGGATGCTACAGCAACAACGCCCGTAAAAGTTCGTGTTACAAATAACGGTTTAAATAACATAACAGGCACAAATCTCACCCTTGAAGTGGATAATATTGTTGTTGCCACCGAAACCGTTACCGGCTGGAACTTGCCATACGCAGAAGATTCCATTTACACTTTTACCGTCACAGCCGACCTGTCGGCTGTCGGAGCTCACAAAATCCGCTTCTGGACGGACATTGCCGATGATGCAAACAGCAGTAACGATACGGCAGAGTTTTCTCTGATGAATTTCACATGCGGTTCTGCGCTTAATATCGGATATAATCTTGTTGAAGATTTTGAATATCCGTTAATCTCTTGCTGGAAAGACACTGCCAAAAATGTCAATCAATCCAACAAAGATATGCTCGGTATTTACAATATCGGAACAAAAAATGCAAAAAGCGGAAGTAACGTATTTCGTT
>JAIRNR010000014.1 GCA_031257915.1 Bacteroidales bacterium | reverse complement strand
GGTATGTTACCGACTTTAGGTCAGTGGTATTACGGTGGTTGCGCGACTGACACTAATGGTGGAAAAGCGGCAAACAGCCATTATCCAAGCCCCACTGTAATGACGAGTACTCCGAGTACGTCGTCGAGTGCCAATGACGCAAAGCTAAATCCAATAGCATGGTACTATTCCAACAGTGCTGGCAGTGCTGGTAGTCGTCACATACACGAAGTGGGGAAAAAAGCCCCAAACATGGTGGGCTTATATGACGTAAGTGGTAACTTATGGGAGTGGTGTTTAGACTGGTACCAGAGTGGTGCTTATACGGGTGGTCAGGATGGTGTGTCTGTCGCTTCCTCCTCCTCCCGCGTGCCTCGCGGCGGTTACTGGAACAATTCCCCGTACTACTGTTCGCTGGGCTCTCGCACCAGCTACAGTCCTGGCGCCTTGACCTACGGCATCGGGTTCCGGGCGGCGGTTGCTCCGTAGTCCTTTTTCCCACTCCGCCACAAGTAACAGTTTAAAAGGAAGGGGTGCGTAAGCAACAGGAAAAAGTGCGACAGCAACAGGAAAGAGTGCGCCAGCGGCGATTTTTCGGCGGTTTACCGCCGAAAAATCGCGTCGAAAATCGCCCGATTTTATAAACAGAGAATGGATGGCATGAAATTTTAAGATAGTTACTTTGAGATGTAAAGCGAAGGAAATTGTAAAATAACAAATAAATATTTAATAACTAAAAAATAAATAAAAGTGTATCAGGTAGAAATTTTTAAAGTATTGCCCGATGTGCCGAGCACGATAGACGAGTTAAACCTGTTCTTGCGTACGCATCAAATTATTGAAACACATTCGGAGTTTGTAAACGGAAATAATGCATATTTTTTGTATCGTGTGCATTACATAAATACCGGTGACGGTGTAAGGACAACTCCCGGACAGCATAAGGACTCGTTATCACGGGAACGGAATAAAAAAACAGGTGATAATGACAGTAATGACGGCACGCGCAAGGGCGGTGTGGATTATTACAAATTAGTGTCCGACGAAAAACGTTCCGCATATATGAAACTGCGTAGTGCACGTGCAGCAGTTTCGTATGATAATAACAACTGGGATACGAGATTTTCTATTGCCCGCGACAAAGACCTTTATGGCATAGTTATGAAAGAGGGCGATATAACTGTTGAAGCAATAAAAAATAATCCTGATGTTGACAGTCGTGTACATCCGTTTGCGGAAGCACTCGTAAAATATTTCAATATGAGGGATGATGAACTTGGGAAGTTAGTGGACGGATTTAAAGCGGAAATGGACGATAAAAAACGACAGGCAATAGAGATGAGCGTAAGAGCACAAACGAGTGGGGCAGATATTTTACCAAATATTGCTGCTGTAAAGACAGAGAATATAAAAACAGGAAATTTAAATACAGGGAATGTAAAGACAGAAGGGGAAAAAGCAATAGATGCTTCAACAGCAAGCATTGATTCGCTTTTTCCCTGAAAAGGGTAACAGGGCGTGGTGTGTCTGTCGCTTCCTCCTCCAACCGCGTGAATCGCGGCGGTAACTGGAACAATAACCCGAACAACTGTTCGCTGGGCTATCGCAACAACAACAGTCCTGGCAACTTGAACAACAACATCGGGTTCCGGGCGGCGGTTGCTCCGTATTCTTTTGGGAAGCGTACACACTTTGGCAAGATGGGGAATCCTTGCGTGTGTACGTATTAAAGGACAGTCTTGTTATCCTGCTCGGCTTATTGCGGCTCTGTAATCTGCGTTCCGGTCGTTCGCAGAAACTCAGCTGTAAAAGTCGGCGAATAGCTCGGGGTGGATGCTCCAAAGACGAAGGATTGGTAGGGGTGAGTGTCTATATAGGATCGGACCTCACTCCGAAGATCCGATTCAACGGCGAGAGACACTTATTTGCAAGGTCTATCAGGATCATACCTCACTCCGAAAGTCCGATTCAACGGCGAAAAACACTGTTTGCAAAACGAATAACATATTATGAGTGGGTGCAATACCAAGTTTGCTTGAACAAAAATAAAAATGGTACGTTACGGAAATTTAATAGAGAAAATAGCAGATGCAGACAACATAATGTATGCCGTAATAAAAGCATATCGAGGCAAGATGCGTAAAAAGGAAGTGCGCGATATGCTCGTTAGCGACGTATATGACTTTTGCAGCAAATTATCCGAAGAGTTTCTCAGCGGCAGTGTGAAGTTTGGCAACTATCGTTATTTTAAAGTTTACGAGCCGAAAGAACGTGATATATGCGCTTCTATTCTTTCCGAACGTATTGCCCAGCACGCAATAATGAACGTTTGCGGCGAAATTTTTGACAATTTCCAAATATCCGACTCTTATGCCTGTCGTAAAGGTTTTGGGCAGTATGCAGGCTTGGAAAGAGCATGTTATTTCCACCGTAGAAATAAATGGTATCTCAAACTTGACGTAAGAAAATGTTTTGACAGTGTAAGTCACGACATATTAAAAGAACTGATAGCCCATAAAATAAAAGACAAAGTTCTGCTAAATGTTCTTGGCAATATAATAGATACTTATCATTCCTCTTTAAGCACTGAAGACGTTAAAAGAGGTCTCCCGATAGGTAACCTTACTTCGCAGTATTTTGCAAATCACTACCTTGCAGTTTCCGACCATTACATAAAAGAGCAGTTGGGTGTAAAATGTTTTGTACGTTACATGGATGATATGATTCTTTGGGATAATGATAAAAAACGGCTACTTGACAATGGTAAGAAAATAGGAGAGTTTCTGAAAAATCATTTATCACTGCATTTAAAGGAAATCTGCCACCACAATACCCGTTTCGGCTTGCCCTTTCTTGGCTATAGGGTGCTACACTCCGGCGATACAAAAGTTCGGCTGCTACTTACGCCTAATTCAAAAAAACGTTTTATAAAAAGAGTAAGAGAATATAAAGGAAATTTAAATGCCGGATTATGGGATGAGAAAGAATATATGCAGCATTTGTTGCCTGCAACATCCTTCGCCTTGAAAGCCGATGCTTTAGGGCTTGTTTTAAAAACAATAAATGAGAATTAGTTCTTAAGCACTCTGTCCGCCAACCGAAAACACTTGTTCTTTTGTTACGGTTTTTCCGCTCACAATATCCTTTCCCGTACTTGCAGGAAACATATCAAGCACTTTGGCATACTTCGCCCAGTCAATATCACGCTGTTCCGTAAGATTGTTTATTACGGTCACAGCACACTCTTGTTTTCCGCAGTAAAAAGTGATTTTTTGATTAAATTGATTACAAATTAAAATGCGTTGACCCTGAATTTTGATGACATGAACTTGCTTTTTTCTCAACTTAATCGTAACTTGACCCACTATGGAGATAGTTAAAATTTTCTGTCGTTTCGGCGAATTATTAAAAGCAGAGACGTCTAAACCCTCGCAGGAATTTACAGATATTATGCAGAGAGCGGAAAGTAAATTTCCGTTTTTTACGTCCGAAAATATCATCCGTTCTTTAAATGCGGTTGCCCTTTGGCTTACGGAAGAAAATTTAAATTCATGGTTGCGTGCGTATCCTGTGCTGTGTGAAAATCTTACCGATAAAAAAATTGCCGTTATCATGGCGGGGAATATCCCGTTTGTCGGCTTTCATGATGTGCTGTGTGTGCTTATGGCAGGACATAAAGCAATATTAAAACAATCGTCGAATGACCCTTATCTGTGGAAATATCTATTGCGTTTATTGGAAAGAGTATCGCCTGAACTTGCTGCGCGGGTAGAGATTACTGACGGTTTATTGCGTGATTTTGACGCTGTGATTGCAACAGGCAGTAATAACTCCGCACGTTATTTTGAAGAATATTTTGCTCGCGTTCCACATTTAATTCGTAAAAACCGCAGCAGTGCCGCAGTTCTGTGTGGAGATGAAAGTGAGGCGGACTTGGATGGATTGCATGATGATATTTTTTCTTATTTCGGGCTTGGGTGCAGAAATATCTCACATGTATTCTTGCCTGCGGGATACGATGTTCAGAGGCTGGCATTTCGGCAGGGAAATGGCAGCACCGACGATAAATTAAAATCGCATAATGCTTATATGCACAATTACGAATACTCCCGAACGCTTGCCTTAATAAATGATACGCCGCATATTGACACAGGGTATTGTCTGTGGATTGAAAATTCCTCACTGTGTTCGCCCATCGCGGTTATATATTATTCTTTTTACGATAATTTCCGGCAGGTAGAAAAATATATTCTTGAACATAAAAACGAAATACAATGTATAGCAGGAAATACGCCGCTGCATTTGCCTGTCCTTAAATTCGGCACAGCACAAAATCCTGCCGTAACCGAATATGCAGACGGAATAGACACAATGCGGTTTTGCTCAAAAATAATTAACTTTACGGCTACTACTGCATAGTGGCAATATTATGAAGAAACTTCCGACAGGCATACAGGATTTTGAATACTTGCGTGTAAACGACTATGTTTACGTGGATAAAACGGAATTTATCTATAAATCGCTACAAGGTGGAAAGTCGCTTTTCCTCGGTCGTCCGCGCCGCTTCGGAAAATCGCTTTTTTTATCAACCTTAAAATATTATTTTCTCGGCAGAAAAGATCTCTTTAAAGGACTTTACATAGAGCAACTTACCCGAAAACATAATTTGTCTTTTGATGCTGCCGCTTTTGAAATGAAAAAACGTTACGACGGCTATCATTTTGCCGTGCACAGTGCCGATATGTATAATCCTTTCAGTGTGCTAAATACACTTGAAAGCAGAGATTTCGGTTACTATTGGTACGAAACGGGCACCCCGACGTTTTTAGTAAAGATAATGCAGATGCAGAATGTTGACGTAGCGCGTCTTAAAAACAATGTCCGTACAAGTAGAAACGATATGTTTAATTATCGTGCCGTAAATGACGACATAACATCTTTGCTCTATCAATCGGGCTATTTAACAATAAAGGACTACGACAGTACTTTTGACGAATTTATTTTAGGCTTTCCGAACGAGGAAGTAAAATACGGTTTTTTGAATGACCTGTTGCTTATATACGTTCCCGATTATATGTCGGACAGAGGCTTGAGTGCTACGCGTTTTGCACAGGATTTGATGGAAGGCAGGATTGATGATTTCCTGCAGCGTTTGCGTTCTTTCTACAAGAACATTCCATATGATATAACGGAAAAGAAAGAGAAATATTTTCAGAGTATTTTTTGGACGTTGCTGACTCTTGCAGGCAGATTTGTAGATGTTGAACAAGTGGCGGCGGATGGGCGTATAGATGCGGTTGTAAAGACCGAAAAGAAAATTTACGTTTTTGAGTTCAAGACAGACGGCAACGCTGACGCACAGGACGCCCTTGCGCAGATAGACAGCAAAGAATATGCAATACCGTTTGCATTTGACGGCAGGGATATAGTAAAAGTAGGAGTAGTATTCGGTGCCGACGACCGCAGGGTTAAAGAGTGGGCTATAGGACAATGACGAATTGAGCAACAGTCTGTGTACGCGCAGTTTTGTTAAAAAGCAGGCTATAGGACAATGACAAATTGAGGACAAATTATAAAAGATATGACAAAAGTTTTAAAAGAGGAACTTCCTTTAATGGCACGTCAGATAAGGCGTGATATTGTGAGAATGATTAACGCCGCCAATTCGGGACATACGGGCGGTTCACTCGGCACTGCCGACTATTTTACGGCACTTTTTTTCGGCGATGTTTTGCGTTACGACCCGTCCGAATTTACAATGAGCGGGCATGGTGAAGATATGTTTTTCCTCTCAAACGGACATATTGCTCCCGTACTTTACGCAACAATGGCACGTGCGGGATATTTCCCGATTGCGGAGTTGGGAACATTGCGGAGGCTTCATTCGCGCTTGCAGGGACACCCATCTACCGCACACAATTTACAGGGTATTCGCATCGCTTCAGGCTCGCTCGGGCAGGGGCTTTCAAACGCCATTGGTGCTGCGCTCGGTAAAAAGATGAACAGTTGCAGTAAACTCGTGTATGTACTTATGGGAGACGGCGAACTTGAAGAGGGACAGATATGGGAAGCGGCAATGTTTGCGGGAGCGAAAAAAATAGACAATCTTATTGCAACGGTGGATCATAATGGTTTGCAGATAGACGGCTCTACAGACGACGTAATGAATTTATTGAATATTCAGGATAAATTCCGTTCTTTCGGGTGGGAAATTCTATCGGTGGACGGACATGATATAAACGCTCTGCTCGGCGTCTTTGAAAAAGCACGTACATTAAGCGGAAAAGGCAAACCTGTTCTTATTGATATGAAAACCGAAATGGGACACGGTGTTGATTTTATGACCAACCTCGCAAAGTGGCACGGCACCGCACCCTCTGACGAGCAAACCGCAGAAGCATTAAAGCAGTTATCGGAAACTCCATTTGGGGATTATTAGATTTGACAAAATTAAATAACTTTGCCGTTTCTTTGCCGTTTTTTTCGGCAAATCTCTATAAAACACTGACTTTGTTTTATTTACAGAGTTTTTGCGGAGAGAGCGAGATTCGAACTCGCGGTACGGTTACCCGTACGACAGTTTAGCAAACTGTTGGTTTCAGCCACTCACCCATCTCTCCTTAATTGATAATATGCTGAAAAGGCTGCAAAGATAGCGATTTTTTGAATATAATACAAAAAAATTATATCTTTGCGGGCTTTAGAACAATTTAAAGCAATTTAGAACAAATCAAGTTTGACAATTTATGACAGAAATCAGAAATATAGCAATTATTGCGCATGTTGACCACGGCAAAACAACGCTTGTTGACAGAATACTTTACCAGGGACAACTTTTCCGTGAAAACGAAGAAAAAAAAGAACTTATTCTTGACAGTAATGATCTTGAACGTGAACGAGGCATTACAATATTATCAAAAAATGTTTCCGTTCGCTATAAAGGCGTTAAAATAAACATTATCGATACCCCCGGTCACGCCGATTTCGGCGGTGAAGTAGAGCGTGTTTTAAATATGGCAGACGGCGTTTTGCTTGTTGTTGACGCATTTGAAGGACCTATGCCGCAGACACGTTTTGTGCTGCAAAAGGCAATTGACCTGAATCTTAAACCGATTGTCGTAATCAACAAAGTAGATAAACCGAATTGCGATCCCGAATTTACGCAGGAAAAAGTTTTTGATTTAATGTTTTCGCTTGGTGCGACAGAGGACCAGCTTAATTTTCCAACCGCGTTTGGCTCAAGCAAACAGGGGTGGATGAGCGAGGACTGGCGCAAACCGACAAACGATATTGGTTACCTGCTTGATTTGATTTTGGAACATATACCCGCACCGCCTCACAATAAAGGCACGCTGCAAATGATGATAACTTCGCTTGATTATTCGTCATATATCGGTCGTATTGCCGTGGGGCGTATTCATAGAGGTGAAATTGTTGCAGGACAAAGTGTATCGCTTGTAAAACGTGACGGAACAATTTTAAGACAGAGAATAAAAGAACTTTACACATTTGAGGGGTTAGGTAAGGAAAAAATAAAAACACCCTTATCGTCAGGTGAAATATGTGCTATTATGGGACTTGAAGATTTTGATATTGGCGATACCGTTGCCGACAGCGAAAATCCCGAAGCATTGAAACCAATTGACATTGATGAGCCGACAATGAGCATGCTCTTTACGGTAAATAATTCGCCGTTTTTCGGGCGCGAAGGCAAGTTTGTAACATCCCGACATCTGCGCGACAGGTTATATAAAGAACTGGAAAAAAATCTTGCCATGCGTATTGAAGATACCGATTCGCCCGACACAATGATTGTTTTCGGACGCGGAATTATGCACCTTTCGGTACTTATTGAAACAATGCGCCGCGAGGGTTACGAACTGCAAGTTGGGCAACCGCAGGTAATAATAAAGGAGATTGATGGAGTTAAATGCGAGCCTGTAGAGGAACTTACGGTTGTTGTGAAAGACGAATTTCAGGGTAAAGTAATTGAGCTTGTCACCCAGCGCAAAGGCGATATTTTATCTATTGAAACAAGGGACGACCGTGCATATCTTGAATTTTCAATTCCTTCACGCGGACTTATCGGTTTGCGTAATAATATTCTTACAGCCACTGAGGGTGAAGCAGTAATGGCACATCGCCTTAAAGGATTTGAGCCGTACAAAGGTGAAATCGGCGGTCGTACTGCAGGTTCACTTATTGCAATGGAAACCGGAAAATCGTTTGCCTACGCAATAGACAAACTGCAAGACAGGGGAACGTTTTTTATTGAGCCGATGGATGAAGTTTACGCAGGGCAGGTTATAGGCATCAATATCCGTCAGGACGACCTTGTAATCAACGTTACAAAAAGCAAAAAACTTACTAATATGCGGGCTTCAGGCTCTGATGAAGCAACTCATATCGCACCTGCAAAAAAAATGTCGCTTGAGGAATTTATGGAATATACAGGGCGTGATGAATATCTTGAAATTACTCCTGCGTCCTTACGTCTGCGCAAGATTATTCTTGATGAAACCGAACGCAAGCGTTCTTCAAAGTAAACGGAAGTTAAAAGCACCCCATTACTAAAATAGCCTGCAAAAAAAAAGTTAAAATTTTGTACCTTTGTAAAATAGAATTTGAGTAAAAAAAATTTACTTCCCCGCTAAACGCAAAATCTTTAAACTAATGGGTCTGTTTACATTTATGTCACGCGAAATAGCCATAGATCTTGGCACAGCAAATACAATTGTTATTTATAACGATAAAGTAGTTGTGGATGAGCCGTCAATAATAGCGATTGAACGCAAAACAAATAAAGTGCTTGCAGTGGGTAAGCGAGCTATGATGATGCATGGCCGCACCCCTGATTCGATAAAAACGGTTCGTCCCATGAAAGACGGTGTTATTGCCGATTTTCAATCAACCGAAATTCTTATGCGCGAGTTGATAAAAATGGTGCCGTTTAAAAGGTCGTTATTTCCGCCCGCGCTTCGTATGGTTATTTGTATCCCTTCGGGCATTACTGAAGTTGAAGAACGTGCCGTGCGTGAGAGTGCCGAACAGTCGGGGGCGAGAGATGTCCGTCTTATTCACGAGCCGATGGCAGCCGCTATAGGCATAGGGCTTGACGTTATGGGACATGTGGGCAATATGGTAGTGGATATTGGCGGCGGTACTTCTGAAATTGCGGTTATTGACCTGGGCGGTATCGTAAGTAATAAATCAATTCGCATTGCGGGAGATGATTTTAACGACGACATTAAAGAATATATGCAAAAAGCGCATAATATAAGTATTGGTGATTACAGCGCGGAAAAAATAAAAATTGAAGTAGGCGCGGCATTACCCGAACTTGATAATCCGCCGGAAGATTTTGCGGTTCACGGCAGGGATTTGCTTACAGGTATTCCAAAGGAAGTTATTGTAAACTACTCCGAAATAGCGCATGCCCTTGACCGTTCCATTATCAAGATTGAAGCGGCGATTTTAAATGCTCTTGAAACGACTCCTCCCGAAGTATCGTCCGATATTTTCAAAACAGGCATTTACCTTGCAGGCGGCGGCTCTCTGCTTCGCGGTTTGGATAAACGGTTATCAATAAAGACAAATCTTCCCGTACATCTTGCAGAGGATCCGCTTCGCGCAGTTGCCCGCGGGACGGGAATAGCACTGAAAAATTTTGATAAATTCATGTTTCTTATTAGATAAATGCGGGGACTCACAAATTTTTTCAGACGGCAGAGTTACATCTTTCTTTTTGTTTTTTTAGAAGCATTTTCATTTTATCTTATTATTGCGAACAGTAGTTTTCAGGGGACCGTTTTTCATTCCGTCATTATGGAGATTAACGGTGGATTTTTTTCAATGATGAAAGATACGCGCAGTTTTTTCTTATTGCGCTCCACCAATGAAGCACTTGCGAAGGAAAACGCAATTTTAAAGGAAAAATTAGCATCATCCCACTTTAAAACATTACATCCTCTCGACTCATCTCTCTACGATACGGTATATCGTCAAATGTACTCTTATATTCCCGCTACAGTCATAAGCAACAGCACTGATAACAGAGAAAACTACGTGCTTTTGGATGCGGGCAAAAGTTCAGGTGTGGAAAGGGATATGGCAGTGATAACTTCAAATGGAGTTGTAGGGATTGTGAAACGTGTATCACCGCACTTTGCGACAGTTATATCCGTACTTACGGAAAATAACAGAGTGAGTGCGAAATTATCGGGACACGACTACATAGGTGCCGTTATATGGAACGGCTTTCGCTACGATGAGGCACTTATGGTTGATATTCCGTCTCATATATCTGTTCATATTGGCGATAAAGTAGAAACGAGCGGTTACTCTCTTGCCTTTCCCGCAGGAATACCTGTTGGTACCGTAACTGAAATTATGACTGACAATGTAAGCGATTTTCACAAATTAAAAATAAAATTCAGTCAAAATTACAAACAATTGGATAAAGTATATATTGTAAAGAATATTTATGCCAAAGAATTAAAAGAGTTAAGGAAATGATTTTAAGAAATATTTTACGATTTTTTATTTTGGCATTTGTTCAGGGGGCTATTTTAAGTCAGATAAGTTTGCCCTTTAATTTGCATATTTTTCTTTATATCTATTTTATACTTTTATTGCCTTATCAAACTCCGCCGTGGCTTTTATTATCGCTTGGTTTTGCTTCCGGAGCGGTGGTAGATATTCTTGCAGGCGTTGCCGGTCTTTTCGCATTCAGTGCCACTCTTGCTGCATTTACAAGAATTATTTTTATTCGTGCGGCAAAAATAAATGATTTGAAAAATATACGTTTTCGTCACTTTTTCTTTTACACTTTTTGGGTATGTTTAACACATTCGGCAGCGATTTTTATGCTTGATGCTTTTTCTTTTTCCAACTTCGGATACACACTGTTTTTAATAATTTCAAGCACAATTCTTTCAACAATTTTAATAGTTTTTTGCAATGCTGTTTTTGCGCCTAAAAATATCCATGAAACTTTTTAATTTACAAACAGACGAATAAAAATTGGGGGGAAGAGAATTTATAGGGGAAATGTTATAAACAATGAGTAGAGGAGATGAGGATAATATCGTCCGACAGTATTCAAAAAGGCAAAAAGGGTGAAGATATTGCGGTGAAATATCTTATAGGTAAGGGTTATATTATAAAACACAGAAATTATCGAATAGGGCATAAGGAGATAGATATTATTGCGGAATTGCCCGATACAATTGTTTTTATAGAAGTAAAATGGCGCAGGTCTGCCGTTATCTCTTCTCCTTTGGATGCGGTTAATTACCGAAAGCAATTACATCTTTTTCAAGCGGCAAATTATTATGTGGTAACTCACAATATAAAAAAGAATGTAAGATTTGATGTTATAGGGATAGTGTCGGACGAAAATATGGAACATATTGAAGGGGCATTTTCGCCTTTTGGCGGATAATTTGGGTATAGTACAAAAAATAACAGTAAGAAATGTTAAATTACGTTAAAAGCGAAATTTTCCAAATTATTATTCTTACTTTTGTGGGTTGCCGAACTTAAGTTATTGTTTCGGCAGTCGGTTATCATTATACTATGTCCATATTATTATCTAAATTTTCATCGTGTTCGATACTTTTTACCAAGGGTTCAGGTCTTAGCAACTCTGTGGTAGTCAGGCATTTTACCCCCCCCCCCCACTTACTGATATTCAGCCGTTTATGGCATTTAAAAAAATCATTTATTATACCGTCGGCAGTTATTATTACTACACGGTGGTTGTTGTTTATTCTAAAAAAATCTAACACACCCCAAAACACATTTCTGCGTAAAAATACAGCAACCCCCACCATTACGGACAACGCCCCGTCGTTGCGGACAACACCCCACCATTACGGACAAGCCCCGTCGTTGCGGGCTCCGACCCGCAACCCCCCAATCCCAGTAGCCGACGCAAAAAAAAGCGTCGGACAACCCACGTCCGTCATTGCGGGCAACGACCCGCAAACGGACAAGCCCCGTCGTTGCGGGCTATGCGCGTCATTGCGGGCAACGACCCGCAACACAACAGCAGCTGCAAGCAACTACCGCCGCAAAAAAAACGTCAAACAACCCACGCCCGTCATTGCGGGCAACGACCCGCAAACGGACAAGCCCCGTCGTTGCGGACTATGCGCGTCATTGCGGTAAACGACTCGCAAACAACTACCCCAGCAAAAAAAACGTCAAACAACCCACGCCCGTCATTGCGGGCAACGACCCGCAAACGGACAAAGCCCCACCATTACGGACTACGCCCCGTCGTTGCGGGCTATGCGCGTCATTGCGGGCAACGACCCGCAAACAACAGCAGCTGCAAAAAAAAACGTCAAACAACCCACGCCCACCATTACGGACAAAGCCCCGTCGTTGCGGGCTCCGACCCGCAACCCCCCAATTACAATAGCCGCCGCAAAAAAAACGTCGGACAAAACACATCCATCATCAAAAAAATAAAAACAATAAAAATTATGAAGACAAAAAATCTCTTTTCCGAACCCAACCAAAACACAACTGTAATACTGGTGTTAGCAATAATAACCGCCATTTCCCTATTCCCCCAACAGTCACAAGCAGGCAGATACTACGTCGGTTTCAGCGGTACTCCGGCAGGTGCAACAGCCACATATACGGGCGATAACGCAGGTTTAATATCCGCTCTGTCTGTGTCAGGCGCAACCGACACAGTTTTCATCGCAAAAGGTGTAACATTCTACCTTGACGACGAGCTAACCGTAAACGAACACATAATAGGCGGTTGCAATCCGGCAGGTGACGGAATAGACTTGTCGAGCCGCACGGCAATCGGTGCGGCAAACAGTGTAACAAGCAATATGACTGTTCTTGACGGAAATTCTTTACGCCGAACGCTTCGCAGCAGCAAGCACCGTGTAGCAACGGTAGCACCTGCCGGTATAATAGAGAACTGTCTAATCCGCAACGGTCATGCACGTGGTACAACAAATGACGTAAGCGACCTGTTGGGTTACGGTGGCGGTATTCTGTTAGACGGTGGTAAGCTATACAATTGCATAGTACGTGGAAATGTAGCGATGAACGTAGAGTATAAAGCGACAAATCCGAGTAAAGGCGGTGGTATTTATATAATTTCCGGTGAAGTATTAAATTGTATCATAGCTTTTAATATGGATGATGACGGTGCCGGTATAGACGGCAATGGTGGTGAAGTGGTAAACAGCACAATAGCTCGTAATAGCAATACTCCTTCGTACGCCCGTATAGAGGCAGGTCAATATCAGCCGTTTAGTGGTATAAACACAGCATCATTACTCGCTCGTTACGTATATTTAGACGGCTTTTATATAGCGACTACTAAGACTACAGGTGGACAGTATGCATGTTTTATGGCAGCGATTGACTACGACGGCACAGATAAGCCCTATTTAAAATCAGCGGACGCTTCTGCAATACTGTCTGCAAAAATGCCGACAGAGGTGAACTATACAGGTTATCCGAATGGTATAACAGTAAGAGATTATACGGTTTGGTCACAGTCAAATACAAGTGGTTGCAAAACTCCTTCAACGAGTTGCTGGAATTTAATACAGAAGAATATAAGTTTAGCTAATGGTGGTAATCTGACGCATAGCAGTAATATAGTATGGTATCCGAATACAGATAAGTCGGGTACGACAACTACAACAGGTGAGGAGCGTCAACGTGACAATTATCCGATAAGTTTTGTATCGTGGTATGGTTCTTTATGTTTTTCTTTATGGTTAGGTGGTTCTTTACCGACTGAGTCTCAGTGGGAATACGCTGCACGTCAGAAGAGTGACGGCAGTACTGATAACATTTACTATTATGCGGGTGCGACTGCGAATACGGATTCAGGTTTGAGTGCGGTTGGTTGGTATAGTGGGAATTCAGGTAGTGGTGGTGGAACGACCACTTTGCATGTTCATGAGGTAGGTAAGAAGGCTTCAACGGGTAAGGGTTTATATGATATGAGTGGGAACGTGTATGAGTGGATGATAGATCCTTATGGTAGTTATTCAACAGCGGCGGGTACTTTAACGGCGACGGGTGGGAAGAATTTAGTAAGTTCAAATGCTGGGAATGCGGGGACGAGTTCCGGTGCACCGTTGTACAATCCTGTTGCATGTTACGGTTCGAACCCGTACCGTGTGCTTCGTGGCGGTTACTGGAACAATGGTGCGGAGTACAGCTCGTTGGGCTACCGCCGCGGCAGCAGCGATGCGCCGAGCATGGGCGACTACAAAGGTTTCCGTTCCGTTGTGTGTCCATAGTTCTGTAGCCTTTCCTGACTTCATCACTATTTTCCTGTCAATCTGTAATACATTGATGTATCGTATTACTAAAAACACGCTATGTTCTATCATTCTACAACAATTTTATCATCCTTAAAATACATTACAATCGCTTGCGTAGTAAACGGTATCGCCCATGTTAAATTACGTTAAAAACGAAATTTAACAAATTATTATTATTACCTTTGTGGGTTACTGAATTTGGGTTGTGTTTTAGTAGTCAGTTATCATTATTACTTATGTTTATATTATTGTGTAAATTTTCGTCATATTCAATACTCTTTACCGAGGGTTCCTGTTTTCGTAACTCTGTGGTAATCAGGTATTCTATCTTCCCTTACTTGCTGATATTCAGCCATTTACGGCATTCTATTTTTAAAAATCTTTGCAGTTTTTTTACGGGCTTCCCCCACGACTTTACTTGATTTAGAGTAGCATTCTTAACACGATAAATCTCGTGCTTAAGGTTTCTTCATTTCTGCGGCATAATATTGTCTGTGGCTTGTATTGTTTTACTCTGAATTATCAAAAAATATTAAAATAAAAATAATAAAAATTATGAAAACAAAAAATCTTTTTTTTGATCTTGAATTAACGTTTCCACTCAAACGAAACACAGGTATCATACTCAAACGAAACACGGGTGTCATACTCAAACGAAACACAGGTATAATGTTGGCGTTAGCGATAATAGCCACCGTTTCCGTATTCCCCCAACAATTACACGCAGGCAGATATTACGTTGGTTTCAGCGGTACTCCGGCAGGTGCAACAGCCACATATACGGGCAATAACGCAGGCTTAATATCCGCTCTGTCTGCGGCGGGTGCAGCCGACACAGTTTTCATTGCAAAAGGTGTAACATTCTACCTCGACGACGAACTAACCGTAAACGAGCACATAATAGGCGGTTGCAATCCGGCAGGTAACGGAATAGACCTGTCAAGCCGCACAACAATCGGTGCGGCAAACAGTGTAACAAGCAATATGACTGTTCTTGACGGAAATTCTTTACGCCGAACGCTTCGCAGCAGCAAGCACCGTGTAGCGACAGTAACATCTGCCGGTGTAATAGAGAACTGTCTAATCCGCAACGGTCACGCTCGCGGCAGAACAAACGCCGTAGGCGACCTGTCGGGTTACGGTGGCGGTATTCTGTTAGACGGTGGTAAACTGTACAATTGCATAGTACGTGGAAATGTAGCGATGAACGTAGAGTATAAAGCAACAAATCCAAGCAAAGGCGGTGGTGTTTATATAATTTCCGGTGAGGTATTAAACTGTATTGTAGCTTTTAATATGGATGATGATGGTGCCGGTATAGACGGCAATGGTGGTGAAGTGGTAAACAGCACAATAGCTCGCAATAGCAATACTCCTTCGTATGCTCGTATAGAGGCAGGTCAATATCAGCCGTTCAACGGCAGTACCACAACATCATTACTCGCCCGTTACGTATATTTAGACGCTTTTTATATAGCGACAACAGAAACCACGGGTGGACAGTATGCATGTTTTATGGCAGCGATTGACTACGACGGCACGAATCCGCCTTATTTAAAGTCAGCAGACGCTTCTGCAATATTGTCTGCAAAAATGCCGACGGAAGTAAACTATACAGGTTATCCGGATGGTATAACTGTAAGAGACTATACTGTTTGGTCACAGGCAAGTACGAGTGGTTGCACAACTCCTTCAACAAGTTGCTGGAATTTACTATCAAATCAGACAAATTTAACTTCCGGTGGTGCTCTGACGGCTAACAGTAATATAGTATGGTATCCGAACACGGATAAGTTGGGTACGACAACAACAACAGGTGAGGAGCGTCAACGTGACAATTATCCGATAAGTTATGTATCGTGGTATGGTTCTTTATGTTTTTCTTTATGGCTTGGTGGTTCTTTACCGACTGAGTCTCAGTGGGAATATGCAGCACGTCAAAAGAGTAATGGGAGTACTGATAACAGTTACTATTATGCGGGTGCGACTGCGAATTCGGATGCTGGTTTGGGTGCGGTTGGTTGGTATAATGGGAATTCGGGTAGTGGTGGTGGAACGACAACACAGCATGTTCATGAGGTAGGAAAAAAGACCCCAACAGGTAAGGGATTATATGATATGAGTGGGAACTTATGGGAGTGGGTGGTAGATCCTTATGCTTCTTCTTATTCAACAGCGGCGGGTACTTTAACTGCGACGAGTGGGAAAAATTTAGTAAGTTCAAATACAGGGAATGCGGGTACGAGTTCCGGTGCACCGTTGTAC
>JAIRNR010000067.1 GCA_031257915.1 Bacteroidales bacterium | reverse complement strand
AATATTACCCTGTCCGTACCAGTTTACAGACGGAAACATACCGTAAACAGGGTCGCCTGTAAATCCTGCATTTACTGCTCTTAAATTATCGCTCGCACGCATTATAATATTGCCGTTCTGAGCCCATGTTCCCGGTGCGTCCGTAAGCGTACCCGCAGAGCAATCTATCACCCGCAATGTTACAGGATAGTAAACCGGCGGTGCACCGACTGTAAAATTTGCCATATAACCACTTGTAACTACACTGCCGTTAAATGACACTGCCGCTTCAAAAATATACGCACCATCGCCGTCATCGGCAAGAGCAAGCAGGTCTATATTCGCACCTGTTCTGTCGTATCTGTAATCGTTTCCCTGATTGTTCGTCTTATAGTCAATAGTCATTGTTGTAAATTCGGGTGCGCTCTGTCCCGCTTTATAAACTCTGTAATGAAGCACGTTCCATCCCGAATTTTCCCCACCCCAGTGTACTGTAATTGCGCCGTCAAGCACAAGCGAAGCCGGTGTGCCGAAATCCTGCCCGCCAAGCGAAGCGCAAACATCACTGTTTAAATCATTGCACAGGGCATTATTCCACCAGTCTTCACTGTTTATCTTATAATTGGCAGAGGCACCGCCGTTTACTTTTAAAATAACAACCTGAGGTCCGGCACCCTCTCCCCACGCCATTGCTGCCGAAAGCAACATCGCACCGATAAATAATAATTTTTTCATAACAAATATTTATATATTTTAATTTTGCTCTACCGTCAGTTTAGCCGAAGTAAGTCCGTCTGACAAATCAACAATAAATACGTAAGTGCTGTCATTTTTGAATGTTTGCCCCGCAGCGTTTTTAATATTACCGTCTAAAGCCACCTCTACAAGCGTACTTGCAGTGGAAATAATACCTTTGCCATCGGTGTTCTCACTGCCGTAAAGCTCGCCGCCCCAGCCTTTCTGGTAAAAGAACTTAAAGTTTATTGTCGGTTTTAGCGTTTCGCCAACAGTGCCTGTTATCCGATATTTCTTATCTCCAATCGGAGCCATGCATAAACCTTTTTCAGTTGTCCATGATGTTTCGTTTGCAGTTACGGACGGTTTTCCTATCCCCTCACCTATCACCCACACAGTGCCGCCGCCGTCCGAACTCGTTACGGCAAGATCATTGTCCTGCATAAGTTCGGCATATATGTAATGATGTACAAAGTTTGCCAGAATACGATATTTACCTGCCTGCGCTTTAAATATGAGCGTTGTTTTTGATTCCCGACTGAAAAAATCAGGGTCAATCCACCAGTTGTCCAAATCTTCAAAATCGTCAAATACTACGGACTCATCCTGAGAAAGCACCACATCGGCATAATACTGCTCCTCATAAACCCCGCCGGTATTTGCATACGGTCCCGAAACAATCTGCACCATCGGCACATCGTTAATCCTCACGGCAGGACCGTAGTGATAACTGTACGTGTTAAACACCACAGTATAATCGGCAACAAGACTTGAAAAATCAATAAACCCTGTACTGTTTTGCTCCACCTGTCCACCCTCTACGCCGAAAGTAATTTCGTTTCCGTCAGTACCTGCTTTCGGGGCTTTGAAATAGCCTTTTATCTTTAGCGGAAACGTGCCTGTAATGCCGTACTCGTTGTCGTTACCGGTCGGTAATAAACGCGCCGTATCACCATCTTCCATTACAAGGGTGATATATGGAAACTGCGGACGTGTAAGCGGCAACGGCAAATCCGACACTGTTGTTTTGGTCGTTATATTTTGCAAAGTCACACGTAAGGTAGCCGTTCCGTTTGGGATATTTTTCAGAAACGGCACGAATATTTTTCCGCTGTAATTGCCTGCTTCCTTTGTACGGACAATAAATTCCGAAACTTCTGTCTCACCGAAGAGTAATTGCAATTTTAATTGCGACAGGGCAATTTCACTGTCGCTTACACCTGCCGTAAAAGGTAAACTGTCGCCAAAATGCCCGCTCTGCGGTATGTTCACAGGGGTAATTACAGGATTACCTTTCTGTTCCGGTTCGTGATATTCTTTACGGCATGCTGTAAACACAAGCGCAAATACTGTTAAAATAAAAATACCTTGTTTCATACGTTTATAAATTTTTATATCCGAATTATCATTACCATCTCAACGATACTGCTGCTTTCGGTTGCAGGGAATACGAAAACGAATGGGTATCGTCCTCTGCGACAAAAGTTATTTCGGCATTCGACTTGTTCAGCACCACAAGTGCGTGACTGCCGTCGGGATTGCGAAATGCCTGATATACCAAGCCTGACGGGGAGTAGCCGTCTGCTTTAATGCATACCGCGCCCGCCTTTACTACTTTGGACAGGTGTCCTATTTCGTAATAGTGGGTATTGCGGGTTATGCTCTTATAATCGGAAGCAATATCAACCGCACCGAAGCAGGTTGTACAACCTCCCGGGCGATTGGGCGCACCGTTCATATCGAGCATCAAATTCCAAACGATAACTGCCTTGCACCATTTTGCAACAAGGTCAATACCTTCTTCTACTTCGCGTGTAAAATTATTTTCCAAGTCGCGCCCGCTATTCCACGTACCAATAGATCCTTCACTGAAAATAAGGTCTTTACCCGGACGCTGATTGTGAATATCCGAAAGTTCGGCACGTGTGCCGCCGTAATGGTGATAAGCTGCACCTGCAACGTACTGCTCTGCGTCACCATCATTATAAATATGTATCGGATAGTCGTTCTGACTGCTTATATCATCATAGTTGTAATTATGGTCAAAGACAAAGACTTTTGTATGCAAGCCTGCCTGTTGCAGTTTTGGTCCTAACGCATTTTTAATAAAATCGCGCTGCTCGTCCCATTCCATTAACATAGAGGCACTGTTGCCGCTGTTAAGCGGTTCATTCTGTATGGTAATAGCGTAAACAGGTACGCACTGCGCTTCAAAAGCACGTATCCATTTTACAAAATAAGTTGCATAATCCTGATAGTACGCTGTGTTCAAATGCCCGCCTGTCCATGAATTATACGGAGCAGAACCGCCTTTTTCGCTGACTTTCATCCAGCGCGGGGCTGTCCACGGTGAACCGAGTACTTTAATATTCGGATTATACGCAAGTGCTTCTTTCAGAATTGGTATAACATAGTTTAATTCCTCTGAAGTAAGCGCAAAATTTTCAATACCCTGCCGGTCGCAACAGGTATATTCACTTAATGAAAAGTCGCTGCAACCTATGCTTACGCGCACGTAACTTAATCCGAGACCATCAACAGTATCAAAAATCTCTTTCATAAAGGCACTTCTGTCAGCCGGCGGCATGCGCAGCAGATTGTAGCACGACGCCCCTGTAAGAGCCGCACCGAAGCCGTCAATTGTCTGATATTTAACGTCGGGATATATGCGTATGGTGTTTGGCGACATATTACCACCTGTAAAAAAATTTACGCCGCTTTCATTAAATGTCATTGAACGGGATGCCGTAGATGTATAACCGTAAACATCAAATGTTTCGGGTGTGGACGGCTTCGGCGTAGGTTCGGAAGTCGGCTCGCAACTAAAAAATGCCGCCGCAATAAGCGACAGTGTAATAAATACAGTGTTCATATTTTTTATTATATCAATATCCGTCATTTTGTACAAGATTTGGGTTTTGGTCCATTACTGCCTGCGGTATAGGCAGTAAATAAGAATATTCGTTATACGGATAGACTAAAGCAGGTCTGCCCTCATCACGCGAAGTTAAACTGTTCAACACTTCCTCTACTTTATCAAGGCGAACCAAATCAAACCAGCGGCTGCCCTCAAAAGCAAGTTCCAAACGCCGCTCGGCAAGATATGTATCAATATTCACCGAAGCCAGTACCGTAAGCCCTGCACGCAGACGAATACGGTTAATAATGGGCAATGCCTCACCCGAACGTCCCGTCATAATCAATGCCTCCGCTTTCATAAGAAGTACATCGGCAAAACGGTATTTAATAATGCTGCTGAAACCCGAACGGCATTTATACATAAACGGATAATTATCTGCGGGATAATAAACCTGCCATTCACATTCATAATAAACAACACTTTCATTAAAACGTTTGGTATCGCCTGCATTGCGGAATGCTTTTATAAGGTCGCGCGAAGGAGTTATCCATTTTGCAAAATCGTAATAAAAGTTCCATTCGTCCATTTTTCTGCCGAACATCCATGTTGTCCAATTAGTGCTGCCAACGGAATAATGCGCTTCGTAAATTGCTTCTACGGTATTACGCTGACGTGTTTCAATTGCCTGATTTCCCAAACCCGGCGGCTGAGAGGGATCTTCCAAAACAACGCCGAATAAATCGCTGAAATCAGTGACTAAATCAAAACCGTCCGCCTCAACTTCGTCACAATATTGAATTACTTTTGAGTAATCGCGCAACGGCTTTTCGGCATATATTTTTGCCAAAAGGGTACGCGCAACGCTTTTGCTGAATACCGTTTTATCGGCAGGATTATTTGCCGGCGCATCCGGCAATGCTTCAAGCAAATCGCTTTCTATCTGTTTATAGACTTCGGGTGTGGCTGTCTGCGGCGGAAAATAAGCAGGATAAACATCTTCAATATTTTCGGATGTAATATCGCCGGCTTCCGTTGTTATAAGCGGCACATTACCCCAAATACGCACCATATCAAAATAAACCATAGACCTGAAAATTAACGCCTCTGCCTTATAACGTCTGCGTTCGGAGTCGGAAAGCGCGGCATCTTCAACCTTGTCTATATTGCAAATCAGTTTATTTGCCTGTGCAACAAAACTCATATATCTTTCCCAGTCGCGCTTAAGATTGATATTGGATCCCTCAATAGAATTAACCTCAAAAGGTGTTGTTTCCTGACCCGGGTTGCCTGAATATGCATTATCGGCGTGTGTTTCCGATAAAAGAAGTAAATCCAGATACCACTCCTGCTGACCGTTATTGCGCAACGCGTCGTGAATTACCTGATACTGGCTTAAAACTGCCGCTTTATCTTTAAGCGAACTCTGCGCTGTGTCTGCCGCAATCCCTTCCGTAACGTCCGAATAAGTATCGAGCGGATCTTTGTCGAGCGAACAGGAAGTTGCCGCAACAAGCAGACAACAGGCAACTAAAATAAATTCTATGTTCTTTTTCATAACCTTAAAATTCAATGTTTATACCAAAAACATAAGTACGGCTGTGGGGATATGTACCCCAGTCAATACCCTGCACCGCACCGCTGTTACCCCACTGGTTTACTTCGGGGTCCATTCCCGAATATTTTGTAAACGTGAGAAGATTTTGCGCCGTAAAATAAGGTGAAAGGCGCGTAATACCTGCTTTTTTCAATAAAGAATTTGCAAAGTTGTAAGAAAGGGTGATGTCTTTTACCCGCAGATAACTGCCGTCTTCAATAAACCACGTGGAAGGCTGAATATTAAACTTTGCACGGGGTACATCCGTAATCTGCCCCGGAACACGCCAGCGTTCCAGTACACGTGTAGATTGATTTTTTAAATCGTACATACCTTCAAGGTCGCCTTTTGACGCATTAAAAATATCATTACCGTAAGAACCTTGCAAAAAGATAATTAAAGTGAAGCCTTTCCATTCAAATGTATTTGTCATGCCGAAAGTAAAATCAGGGTTTGGGTCGCCTATATATGTTTTATCGTTTGAAGTAATACGCTTGTCGTCATTGAGATCTCTGTAAATAAGATCGCCTGTTTCGGGATCTACTCCCAAACTCTCATAACCCCAAAAACTTCCCATAGCGTGCCCGGGCTCGTTACGCACTACCTTTACCTCATGAAATGCGTCGGTAGTTTCGCCATCGTAATAAATTTTTTGCAGTTCAAGTGAAACAAGTTTGTTTCTGTTAAAAGATATATTAAAATTGGTATTCCACTTAAATTCATCCACGAAATTTTTTGAGTTTACCGTAAATTCAATGCCCTGATTTTGCATTACACCCTCATTGCGCACAATATCGGATGCCGCAGCAGCACCGTCAGGCAGCGAAACATACATGAGCATATCTTTTGTACGCTTGTAGTAATAGTCTATTTCAAACGACAGGCGGTTTTTCAGTACGGCAAAATCAATACCGATGTTTGTTTGCCCGGTTGTTTCCCAGCGAAGATCACTCGTTCTCAAATTTCCCTGCGAAATAACAGGTACGGCATTGCTCTGTCCTTCGTCAAACCATGGCAGGCGGGTAATGTTATAACGTTGCAAATAACTGTAATCTCCTATGCCCGACTGATTGCCTGTTTGCCCCCAGCCGG
Organism: Bacteroidales bacterium; assembly: GCA_031257915.1. Lineage (GTDB taxonomy): Bacteria > Bacteroidota > Bacteroidia > Bacteroidales > P3 > JAIRNR01. The sequence goes on along the minus strand of JAIRNR010000067.1, from coordinate 17,111 downwards.
CGCGTATTTTAAGGTTGTCAATCCATTCAACTTCTTTCAAAAATTCTTCGTTGGAAATGCGCCACGCGCCCGATACGGACGGAAAAACGCCCCAGCGGTGGTCGGGGTGCAGTTTGGATGAACCGTCGGTACGCACATTTGCCGTGATTAAATATCTGTCGTCATAATTATAAAACGCACGACCGAAAACAGACATTATTGCCCACTGCGAAGCTCCGGTACCTGTCGTTGCGTTCGGATCTTCCCCCCACGCAATCCGGTTTGCCGCATTCAATGTTTGAATATCGTCATTGCGGTAATGACTGCCGCGCATCCAACTGTTTGTGTAGTGGGATTCCGTCCACGAAGTACCGCCCATTATATTGAAATTATGTTTCTTTATTGATTTTTCATAATTAAGCACATTGTCCCAAACGAGCAGCTGATTCGTGTTGCGAAAATCGTAACCGTCTCCATACTGGCTGTACGCTAAATTAACAGGGGTATATCCTGTACTGAGACCGTTACGTCTGTCAAGCGAAAAAGTACTGCGGAAAGTAAAGCCGGGCAGGAACGTTATAAGTGCATTTGCCGATGCAATAAGGCGGCTTTCGTTTTCTTTATTGTATTTCCCATTTTCAATACTTTCTAACGGATTATTGATATTCTGCCCATAAAACATACGGTTGTACAAACCTGTAGCAGGATCAATAATCGGAACACTTGAAGGTAAATTTATTACCGAAAGCACTACGCCTCCGCGATTACTTCCCATTCCTGTTGTTATACCATTGCGTGTATTATCGGAATACGAGATATTTGCTCCGAGTGAAAACCATTTGTTAATATTTCCATCTACCGCCGCACGAGCAGAATAACGTTTAAAAAACGCACTTGTTACAGTCCCTTTTTCGTCTAAATATCCACCCGACAAATAATAATTCCATTTGTCGTTTCCGCCCGATACCGACAGGTTATAATTTTGAGTAATGCCTGTAGAATAAACCTCATCAAACCAGTTTACAATATCAGTAGTGCCGTCGGGAACCGAACCTGGCGAAATTTCATCCATCAGTTCTTTATACTGCTTTGCATTAAGGGACTTGATTTGATTTGCTACCTGTGATATACCGACCTGTGCGCTTAAAGTTACTTTTGTATTGCCTGTTTTGCCTGCTCTGCCTGCTTTTGTCGTAACAATCACAATGCCGTTTGCAGCGCGGGAGCCGTAAATAGCCGCAGATGAAGCGTCTTTAAGGATTTGAATATCGGCAATATCGTTTGGTGCAAGGAAGTTGATATTATCGACAGGTACGCCGTCAACAACATAAAGCGGGTCGTTGCTTCCGTTAAAAGATACTGTGCCGCGCACACGAATTGTCAGGTCTGCACCCGGCGCACCGTTTGGCTGCTGTACGTAAACGCCCGCAGCCTTGCCCTGAATCGCTTGTCCTGCGCTGATAACAGGACGCTGGTCTATGTCATCGTTCGTAACGGTAGATATTGCCCCTGTAAGGTCGCCTTTACGCTGTGTGCCGTAGCCTACAACAACAACAGCGTCAAGTGACTGTGCGTCGGATATAAGGGATATTTCAATACTCGTTTTACTGCCGACACTGATTGTCTGACCTTTTTTGCCCATTGCGCTAAAGGTAAGATTGCCGTAACCTTGCGGTACGGTAATACTGAAATGACCGTTAAGATCGGTAACGGTATAAACAGACGGACTGCTGCCCTGCACAGTAACGGCAACGCCCGGAATTGCTTCATTGTCTTCATTTGTAACAGTACCTGTAATTTGCTTTTGTGCAAATATGTAACTGCTTGATAATGACAGTAAAAATAACAGTAGAAGTTTTGTATTCATACGAGGTAAATATTTTTCAATTTTTCATATATTATTGCATTTAAAAGGTCATACGGAACTCACGATTAAAAGCCGCGCTCACAGGGGTATTCCATACGTACGTCCGCCGTCCTTTGCGGCGGAACTCACGATTGAAAGCCGCGCTCACAGGGGGCTTCCATACATACGTCCGCCGTCCCTTGCGGCGGAACTCACGATTGAAAGCCGCGCTCACAGGGGTATTGACTTTTACATGCTCGTTTCTTATTATTTGTTAATGACCTTTAAATCAATTATTTATCTATAAAATATATTGAATAATCAAATATATGAAAAGTTTGTTGTGTTTTACAAAGTATTGTATTGCCATGTATTAAAAAGGAGTATGATAGTAGGTTGCTCTTGGAATCCGACCGGTTTAATTTGATGATGATTAGTTTGTTATGAAGGAGCGCGGGCAGTTAGAAAGTAGATATGCGGGGGAAGACGGACGAGATAAAACATGAAACTTTTCAATTTATACATGGACGAAATAAAATATGAAACTTTTCAATTTACACACAGACGAGATAAAAACTGCCCGCGAAAAAGAACGATGTCTGTAAATAAATTTTTAAGTACTTTGTTTTCTCAACAAAAAATCTTACCTTTGCAATCCTTTTTAGAAAAAAAGTAGTTGGTCCGGTAGTTCAGTTGGTTAGAATACATGCCTGTCACGCATGGGGTCGCGGGTTCGAGTCTCGTCCGGACCGCAATAAGTGCAAGAATATCAGTAATTTATTGACATTCTTGCATTTTTTATTAAGAGAGTTGAGTGTTGTAAAATACTACGCTTATTTCGTTCGGTAAGGGACTTCGCCTGTCTCTACAATACTTACCTGTCTGCTTTTTTTAGAATATTACTGAATAGTATCAAAATCCTCAATAGATTTTCCCTTGCCGAGAAAAATAGTGTCATAGAGAAGAGTAGAAAAAAACACAACTAACAAACTTAATTTACTATATGTTCTCATTTCGTAACGGTCCATTCAATATATTGGGATAAAATTTTGCTTTGGTATCATTGCCTTTATATGTGCCGCCAATCAATGTCAAAAATGGCGCGATATGCGGAACATTTTACGTTACATTTTTTCAAATTTTGGTTTGCTTATTGTTGCTTGTAATATTTGGCTGCCCGGTTTATCATATTTTTACCCTGTTCTAATCCTGCCTGTACTGTCTTATAATAGAGATTGCCATCATATCCAAGATATAGATGCAACGTTTCATACGCGCTTTGCAGGGGGCGAGTCATTTTTTTGTCTTTCTTGTAAACGGCATTTTTATAATCATCAAAATCTTTGCGAGTGCCTGCTTTTTTTACGTTAAGTACACCATCAAGAGCCAATAGCACACCTGTCCAAGCAGTGTGTCCAGCCATTTTAACATATTCAGGATCGCTGTAATAATCACCGTCTTTCTTGGCTTTTGTTGATAAAATTTCGCGAGCATTATCCATATAACGCTTCGCTTCATCAATTGGGTTTTTCTTTATAGCCGCCATACATTTGATTTTTACAAATATAATAAAATTATAAAGGATACATTATAGTTCCACTTGATTTCAAAAATAACTAACTTTGCAAATTACAATGAAGCAATTCTTCCGCCTCATATCTTACCTTAAAAATTACAAAGGGTATGTTTTGTTAAGTATATTGAGCAATATTCTTTGCGTTTTTTTTTCATTTTTTTCGCTGACGCTTATTGCACCGTTTACGGCAGTACTCTTCGGACTTCAAGGACCGGACAGCAGCGGGGACACACACGCGTTCCTGAAACAGGCGTATGCAATAATACGCAGTGTTCAGACCGAATATGGCTCATTCAAAGCACTTGCGTTTACTGCCGCCCTGTTTTTTATTTTAGCTATTTTTTCAAATTTATTCAGGTATCTCGGAGCCTTTTTTCTTGCACCCGCACGCAGCGGTGCTATTCGTGAAATTAGAGATAATTTTTATTGCGCTCTTATGAATCATCCTCTCGGTTTTTTTTCCGAAAACAAACGTGGCGATATGCTTGAACGCGCAACATCCGACATAAATGAAACCGAATGGGCAATAATGTCGTCATTATACGGAATAGTAAAAGACCCTGTCAATGTTATCTTTTTTTTAACCGCACTCATCTCTCTCAACGCACCTCTCGTACTCTTTGTACTGCTTATTTTACCCGCAATGTTTTACGTCGTATCCCGAATCGGCAGGAAAATAAAAAAATATTCATATTCGGGACAAGCGCAATTAGGCGATTTAATGTCTGTTACCGAAGAAACAATAGACGGTATAAGAGTTATAAAATCGTTTAATAAAATAGACAGGATGTTTGGGGATTTCAGGAAAAGAAACCGCTCTTATACAAACCGTCAAAATAAAATTTATTTTTTACGTGATTTGGCTTCGCCGGTGACTGAATTTTTATCGGTATTAGCCATTTTGCCTGTTATTCTTTATGGCGGGATAGAAGTATTTCAAGGAAAAATGTCGGCAGATATAATGGTGCTTTTTCTGCTTCTTTTTATACGCCTTATCTCGCCGGCAAAAGCAGTTGTTACGGCATTTTATAATATACAAAAAGGTTGCGCCGCACTTGAAAGAATTTCGGAAATTGTGAATTATAACGGTAGTGACGGGATAAACGGCTACGGTAACAGCACGGCGACAGACATAAGTATTGATGTGGGTATCACTTTTGATAAAGTATCTTTCAAATATCCCGACACAGACGAATATGCTTTAAAAGATGTGTCATTCAAGATTGAGAAAGGAAAGACCGTTGCCCTCGTCGGTTTCTCAGGTGCAGGCAAAACAACTGTCGCCGACCTTTTAATGCGTTTTTACGATGCCTGTAGCGGAGAGATTACCATTGACGGAAAGAATATCACCAAAATTGAGCCTGAAAAAGTAAGAAAACTTTTCGGTTACGTGTCGCAATTGCCTTTTGTGTGGAACGACACAATAGAAAACAATATCCGCTTCGGCAAAGAAGATGTGACATTTCAGGAAGTAGTAGAGGCAGCAAAAAAGGCGAAAATAGATGATTTTATAACATCACTTCCCGACGGTTACAACACTACGGCAGGCGACGCGGGCGTAAGAATTTCGGGCGGAGAAAGACAGAGAACAGTTATCGCAAGAGCAATACTGCACAACGCACCCGTACTGATTTTGGATGAAGCAACATCCGCCCTTGACAATATATCGGAAAAAGACGTACAGGAAGCAATATCAATACTTATGAAAGGCAGAACATCAATTGTGATAGCCCATCGCCTGTCAACAATAATAGACGCTGACGAAATTATAGTGATAGACAGGGGAACAATAGTTCAAAAAGGTACTCACGAGGAATTGATAAATCGGGATGGTGTGTATTCTCGGCTGTTTGCCGGACAAGCTGTGCTGACATGTTTCTGTGATACTAAAATGTAAAATAAGCCGGATGAATACACAGACAATAAAAAACCTTGCAGCGAAAAATATAAATTCAACAGTAGAGATACGGCGGAAAATTCATGCCAATCCCGAACTTTCGGGGATGGAAAAGAACACCAATAAACTTATACAAAAAGAACTTTCGCGCCTTAATATAGAGTTTAAGAGCGGTTATTCAAAATATGGCATAGTTGCCCGCATAGAAGGTAAAAATCCTGCTTCACGCACAGTAGCATTACGCGCAGATATGGATGCATTGCCGATAACAGAAGCAACAAAATTACAGTATGCCTCAAAAATAAAGGGTGTAATGCACGCCTGCGGACATGACATACATACCGCCTGCCTGCTTGGTGCAGCGAAAATACTTCAGGAAACACGCAGGGAGTGGCAGGGAACTGTGTTGCTTGTTTTCCAGCCAAGCGAGGAAAAATACGGCGGCGGCGCGGATGTAATGCTGAAAGAAAAAGCATTGCAGGCGTTCGGCAGAAAAATGCCGCAGCGGATGTACGCTCTGCACGTAAGCCCCGAACTTTCGGTCGGCACATTCGGTTTTAAAAGCGGGCAGTATATGGCATCGACAGATGAAATTTATATTACAGTCAGCGGCAAGGGCGGACACGCAGCATTGCCGAAAGAAACAACAAATACTGTTCTCACCGCCGCACAGATACTTGTCGGACTGCAAGAGATAACAAAAAACAGAACGGTACAAAAAGAGGGCATTTCCAAGATAAAGCAGACGGCTATCAGTAAAGATACCCTGCCCGCAATTATTGCTTTCGGTCGTATTATAGGCGACGGACAGACAAACGTAATCCCCGACAATGTAGAAATGGCGGGAACACTGCGAACATTTGACGAAAAATTTCGGAGTAAAGCACATAAACAGATTGTGCTTACGGCAAATAAAATCGCCCGCAGAAACGGCGCGGTAGCGACCGTAAAAATAGACAGCGGTTACCCTTCTCTATACAACACACCATCGGCTACAATGGCAGCACGAAAAGCAGCAGAAAATTTAGCAGGTAAAAAAAACGTGGTAACACTGCCGCTGCGCCTGACAGCAGAAGACTTCGCATTCTTTGCCCAAAAAATTCCATCCTGTCTGTTCCGGCTTGGAGTCAGTAAATCGGGCGTATCCGAAGCATCAAAGGGCGGACTTCATTCTGCAAACTTTATTCCTGATGAGAAAGCGATAGAGTACGGCACCGCTATAATGGCTATGCTCGGTATAGACGGTTAGTTACGACAATGCCGCAACAGCACTGCCGATAAGATTTACCCGCTTTGCTTTTGACGGAATTGATTTACGACAATGCCGCAACAGCACTGCCGATAAGATTTACCCGCTTTGTCTTTGACGGAATTGATTTACGACAATGCCGCAACAGCACTGCCGATAAGATTTGCCCGCTTTGCCTTTGACGGAATTGATTTACGACAATGCCGCAACAGCACTGCCGATAAGATTTACCCGCTTTGCCTTTGACGGAATTGATTTACGACAATGCCGCAATAGCACTGCCGATAAGATTTGCGTTAACCATAGAATGAATATCCACCATAACGTCTTTGTGTCCGAAACTTTCGAGCAGTATCTTTAAATGTTCGTCCACCAAATCCTTGTAATCAGTCCCTTTACGATCCTCACTCCAAAATAAACTTCCCTCTGCAACAAGGCGGATACGCTTAATAGAACTGTCGTGAGATTTCAGTACAAGCACGAGCCCTGCAATAGATGCCGCAACAATCTTTGCGGAACGCTCATAAATCCACCGAGCCACATTTACGTGCCGTTCGCGGTGAATGTCGGGATAACTCATTATTGTTGTCAGTTTTTGAGCATCAAATTTATCTTCAAACTCGTCAAACGGAAACGCCGCTTTAAGCACCTCTCCGAGATACATGCCCGACACTGCTTTTTCAAAACGCTGCGCACCCTTATTGTCGGAAAGAGCGTCCACCATTGCATCAACCTTTGTTAAATGCGGCGGAATAAAGTTGCCCGATTCGAGGTTTATCGGAATAAGTCCTTCTATACCAAGTTTTTTATCCAATTTTGCAATACGTTCGGCATTTATAAAAGTTGCCATATTGGTACCTGTTCCGACTATAAGTCCAATATAAGCATCGTAGTCACTGCGTGTAAGCCCCGCAAATAAACTTGCAACCGTGTCGTTAATAACCTTTACGCCTGTAAATTTCGGCGGAGCAATTTTATTGTTAAGGTAATCAAGAAGTGTCTTGCCTATGGGCTTATCAATCATTGAGGGAATATCAACACCTTTTGTCCAGCGAAGCAACGTGCCGTCTCCATCCGGAGTAGATTCGGCAGGATAGGAAAAACAGTACCCTATCGGACCTTCTTTGTCGCGCTTTACTTCCGTAATAAGATCTGCCTGTTCGGCAAATAATTGCTCCTCAGTAAATCCTGCATTTTTCATTATTGACAAATCCTTTTTAAATCCGTTCTCAGGACGTATTGTCGTACGTCCTTCTTTGTCAAAATCTACAATTGCAACGCGATAATTAGTTCCACCCAAATCAAGAACCAATGCCTGCCCCTCAATATTATCCACTTTCGGACTAATGTATGTGGGAATACATTGCACCTGTTGCATGTCTTTTGAAAGTCCTTCATCAACACGTGCTTGCAAGGATGTTGCGATTTCCTTTAATTGTCCTGTCGAGAGTTCAAAAATGTTTTTGTCCATAGTATTATGTTTTTGAGTTATGTTGCAGTGGTTGTAATGGTTGCAGCGGTTGCGCAGTTGCGGCATGACATGCAAGAGCAGCCGCACCGAGTATCGCCGCATTATCTTCCGATATGGCGGAACGCTGAATTATTATACTGTTTCGGAACGATTCCAAAAGATGTTCTTCAAACGAATTTCTTGTCGGAGAAAGCAGATATTCGCCCGCATTTGTTATACCGCCAAAAAGAATTATATGACTTGGCGCAGTAATCATAGCCATAGTTGCAAGCGAAGCACCAAGCGTATTTCCCGTACGCAAAAACGTTTCCTTTGCAGGACCGTCGTCCTTTACAGCGAGAGAATAAATATCCTCTGCTGTGTTTGCCGACGGCACAACACCCATTTCGGAACACACTTCCCTGTATGTTATTAGAATACCTTCTGCTGCTACATAACGTTCCAGACAACCTCTGCGCCCGCACTTACACTGCCGTCCGCCCTCCACCGCAATCGTATGACCCAACTCACCGGCCATACCATTAGCCCCATACATAATCTGCCCATTAACGATAAATCCGCTGCCAAGACCTGTGCCGAGAGTTATCACAACGAAATCGGTCAATTCTTTTCCCGCACCATAAACTTTCTCGCCTGTTGCAGCAGCATTTGCGTCATTCGTAATATAGACCGGAACGTCGGGAAACTTCTTTTTGAACAAGGCAACCACAGGCACTATACCCTTTATTTTCATATTGCTCGGACTAACCATTGTTCCTTCGTAATAGTTACCACCCGGCGCACCAATGCCTATACCCTTTAACGGCGAACCGCTCTGTTTCTTTAAACGGAAAATAACATCTGCAAGCACATCTATCATATCCTCCACACCTGCAACAGTGCGTGTCTGAACCATCTCACTGCAAGCAATGTTTCCGTCAGAGGAAACAAGACCTACAGAAATATGCGTTCCGCCGATGTCTATGCCGCAAAACATTATTATATTGAAAGTTTCCTTGCCATTTCAAGAAGTCCTTTGTCAAGAGAGTGTTCATTCTTAATCGCCTTTGCAAACGGAGTTTCCGAAATTTCACCGTTAATCACCCCTACCATAACTCCCCATCGCCCTTCTTTAAGAATATGCACCGCAGCATAACCAAGCCTGCTCGCAAGAACCCTGTCCATACACGAAGGCGCACCGCCGCGCTGAATATGTCCAAGTATTGTAACACGCATTTCATGATTAGGCATTTTTTCTTTTACTCTGCGGGCAACTTCCGCCGCACCAATCTTGTCGCCCTCGGCAACAATGATAATGCCCGATGTTTTTTTCTTGCGCTGATCCTGTTCTATCTTTGTTATAAGAGCGTCAACATCTGTGATTTCTTCGGGTACAAGAATATTTTCCGCACCAACGGCAATACCGCTGTTAAGCGCAATATATCCGGCATCGCGCCCCATAACTTCCACAAAAAATACAATATCGTGGCTGCCTGCGGTATCACGAATTTTGTCCACTGCATGAACAACCGTATTTAACGCCGTATCGTAACCAATGGTTAAATCGGTGCCGAACAAGTCGTTGTCAATAGTTCCGGGAAGTCCGATAACAGGATAATTTCCACTCTCATTCATAAGCAGCTCCGCACCGTGAAAAGTACCGTCCCCGCCAATAACAACGAGCGCGTCAATATTTTCATCCTGTAAATTCTGGTACGCCTTTGCACGTCCTTCGGAAGTGCGAAATTCTTTACTGCGAGACGACTTTAAAAATGTGCCGCCGCGCTGAATAATGCCCGAAACCGACGAGCCGTAAAGCGGAATAAACTCTTTGTCAATTAAACCCTGATAGCCGTGCATTATGCCGATTACCGATATTTTTTCACTTATTGCCGCACGTACAACAGCACGTATTGCGGCATTCATACCCGGCGAGTCGCCGCCGGAAGTTAATATTGCTATTTTTCTTATATCATGATTCATTTTACTTTTTCATTTTTTTGGTTGTTGTTTTCTTTTTTGCCGCAACAGGTTCTGTCTTGTCTTTCACTGCCCCTGCTATAATTGCAAGCACTTCCTCTTCAGTCAATGCGGCGGCATCCGTCCCTTTCGGAATACGGAAATTTTCTTTTCCCTTTGCTATATATGCACCCCAACGTCCATTCAGTATCCGTACATCCCCAAAATCCTTAATAAGTTTTTCGCGATTTGATTTACGTTTTGCTTCCACAAGTTCAATCGCTCTGTTTTCCTCTATCGTCAGAGGGTCGTCCGTTTTCGGAATTGATACGAATAATCCGTCATGCAGTATGTAAGGACCGAATTTACCTGTCGCAACTTTTAACTCTTTGCCCTCATAAGTACCCGCAATACGCGGTAAACGAAATAATTCAAGAGCTTCTTCAAGTGTTACGGTTTCTATTGACTGTCCTTTTTTGAGATTTGCAAATTGCGGTTTCTTTGCGGCTTTTTCGGATGTGGCTTCTACACTTTCGCCTTTCTGCACAAGGGGACCGAATTTGCCCAAACGTGCAATTATAACTTCACCACTTACAGGGTCATTGCCGATAACCCGCTCACTGCGCACATAGTCGGCTTCTTTTCCTGTCTTCTCTACCTGCTTGTGAAACGGCTTATAGAACACGCCTATCATATCCTGCCATTGCTTTTTTCCTTCTGCAACTTCATCGAACTCCTCCTCTACATCGGCAGTAAAATTATAATCAAGGACATCGGGGAAATGCTCTACAAGAAAACGCGTAACAAGCGTACCCATATCAGTAGGAAAAAGTTTGCCTTTTTCCACACCTGTATTTTCCGTAAGGACTTTCTGCTTTACTCCGCCGTTCTTTAAAGTGAGCATTGTATATTCTCTCGGTGTGCCGTCCAAATTCTGCTTAACAACGTATTCACGCGCCATAATAGTGGAAATCGTAGGTGCGTAAGTTGATGGTCTGCCAATGCCTACTTCCTCCATTTTCTTTACAAGAGAGGCTTCGCTGTAACGCGGCGGATGCTGTGTAAATACCTGACGTGAAGTTATCTGCTGCATATTCAATTTTTGCCCCTGCTTTAATTCGGGTAATCTCCCCTCTTCACTCGCTTCTTCATCGTCATTACTTTCCATATATACTTTTAAAAAGCCGTCAAATTTCAACACTTCGCCGCGTGCAACAAACTGTTCACTGCGCCCGTCAACGGTGATTTTAACTTCTGTCTTTTCAAACAGGGCTTCTTCCATTTGCGAGGCAACGGTGCGTTTCCATATTAAATCGTAAAGACGTTTTTCCTGTTGATCGCCATCAATACTTGACTTATCAATATATGAAGGGCGTATCGCTTCGTGCGCCTCCTGAGCACCCTTGCTTTTAGTGGTATATTGACGTGTTTTGGTATATTGCGCACCATATAATTCCTCTATGGTTTTACGTGCCGTATTCAGCGCGAGGGCTGACAGATTTACGGAATCGGTACGCATATACGTAATATGTCCGCTCTCATAGAGATTCTGCGCAATACGCATTGTTTGCGATACCGAGTATCCGAGCTTGCGGCTTGCCTCCTGTTGCAGGGTAGATGTTGTAAACGGCGGAGCGGGTGTACGCTTTGCCGGTTTAACTTCAACGCTGTCAACAGTAAAGATTGATTTGGATGCCTGCTTTAAAAATTCCTCAGCACTTGCAACATTATCAAAACGTTTATTCAGTTCGGCGTTAAACGTATTTACCGTACCTGCACCGCTATCTTCAAAAGTCCCTACTGTCCTGAATGTACTCTGTTCGGTAAAATTTTTTATTTCTTCCTCTCTGTCAACAATAAGCCGCAATGCGACACTCTGTACACGTCCCGCAGATAATCCGCGTTTGACTTTACGCCACAAAATGGGCGAAAGTTCATATCCGACAAGTCTGTCTAAAACTCTGCGTGCCTGCTGCGCATCAACAAGGTTCATATCTATTTCACGAGGATTTTCTACTGCGTCAAGAATGGCTTTTTTCGTGATTTCGTGAAAGACAATACGTTTTGTACGCTCACGCGGTAATCCCAATACTTCTTTTAAATGCCACGCTATTGCCTCTCCTTCACGGTCTTCATCGGACGCGAGCCATACCATATCGGCATTTTTGCTCTTGTTTTTAAGCGATAAAATTATTTTTTGCTTTTTAGCATCTGTGTCCTCCTCATAATGCGGCTTAAATCCGTTTTTAATATCAACAGCATTATCACCGGCTGCAAGATCTCTTACATGCCCTTGAGACGACATCACCTCAAAATCTTTTCCAAGAAATTTACCTATTGTCTTTGCCTTTGCAGGACTTTCTACTATCACTAAATTCTTCACCATATTTACGCGGCTTTCGCAGATAATAAACCGAATCATTCAATTTTATTACGATTTATCACACTGCTGTATGATATACTCCTATTTGCGAAACTTAAATATTTTCCACACCCAACATTTCAAGCGATTTAATCGCCGATTCCGCAATAACGGTTCCGGGACCGAATATTGCGGCAACACCTGCTTCATACAAAAAATCATAATCCTGCGGCGGGATAACGCCGCCCGCCGTAACAAGAATGTCGGGTCTGCCAAGTTTCCGTAATTCCTCAATTACCTGCGGTACAAGTGTTTTATGTCCTGCTGCAAGCGACGAAACACCGAGTATGTGAACGTCATTTTCTACAGCCTGTTTTGCTGCTTCGGCAGGGGTTTGAAAAAGTGCCCCTACATCAACATCAAAGCCCAAATCGGCAAAACCTGTTGCGACAACTTTCGCACCTCTGTCATGCCCATCCTGCCCCATTTTGGCTATCATAATACGCGGACGGCGGCCTTCTTTTGCCGCGAACTCATCCGCCATCTTCTGTGCTTTGATAAACGTTTCGTTGTTTTTACTTTCTGCTGAATACACACCTGATATAGTTCTGATTACTGCTTTATAACGACCATAAATTTTTTCAAGAGCATAAGAGATTTCACCAAGAGATGCACGTTTACGCGCAGCGTCAATGGCAAGTTCAAGCAAATTGCCCTGTCCGGTTTTGGCTGCTTCCGTAAGTGCATCTAACGCTTTTTCAGCCGCAGCACTGTCGCGTTCGGAGCGCAATTTCGCAAGACGTTTTATCTGTGCTTCACGCACCTTTGTATTATCAACTTCAAGCGTTTCAATCGGGTCTTCCTTTTCAAGACGATATTTATTTACACCGACAATCGTATCAGTCTTACTGTCAATACGCGCCTGTTTGTGTGCAGCCGCTTCTTCAATACGCATTTTAGGAATACCTGTTTCTATTGCCTTTGCCATACCGCCGAGTTCTTCAACTTCTTCAATCAGTTTCCACGCTTTTTCGGCGAGTTCTTTTGTCAGCGTTTCAACATAATATGAGCCCGCCCAAGGATCCACAACACGACAAATATCTGTTTCCTCCTGCAAATAAATCTGCGTATTACGCGCAATACGTGCCGAAAAATCGGTGGGCAGTGCTATTGCCTCGTCAAGTGCGTTTGTGTGGAGTGACTGTGTATGTCCGAGTGCGGCTCCCATTGCTTCAATGCAGGTGCGGCTGATGTTGTTGAAAGGGTCCTGTTCCGTAAGCGACCAGCCTGACGTTTGCGAGTGAGTACGCAACGCCATTGATTTGGGATTTTTCGGGTTAAACTGCTTGACAATTTTTGCCCAGAGCATACGTCCCGCACGCATTTTGGCTATCTCCATAAAATGATTCATTCCGATACCCCAAAAGAATGAAAGGCGCGGTGCAAAGTCGTCAATACTCATGCCTGCATTTATGCCTGCGCGTAAATATTCAAGTCCGTCGGCAAGCGTATATGCAAGTTCTATATCTGCGGTTGCACCTGCTTCCTGAATATGATAACCCGAAATACTTATTGAGTTGAATTTCGGCATATTTTTAGAAGTAAATTCAAATATGTCCGCTATGATTTTCATTGACGGCAGCGGCGGATAAATATAGGTGTTGCGCACCATAAATTCTTTCAGAATATCGTTCTGAATTGTGCCGCTTAACTTATCCATAGAAACGCCCTGTTCTTCCGCAGCAATGATATAAAAAGCAAGAACGGGCAATACTGCACCGTTCATAGTCATTGATACCGACATTTTATCAAGCGGAATCTGGTCAAAAAGAATTTGCATGTCAAGAATGGAATCTACCGCTACACCGGCTTTGCCGACATCACCCACAACGCGTTCGTGGTCGGAGTCGTAGCCTCTGTGTGTTGCAAGGTCGAACGCAATGGAAAGACCTTTTTGTCCGGCAGCAAGATTGCGGCGATAAAATGCGTTTGATTCCTCTGCGGTGGAAAAGCCCGCATACTGGCGGATTGTCCACGGACGCATAACGTACATTGTAGAGTATGGTCCGCGCAAAAACGGAGCAATGCCCGCAGCATAATGCAGATGCTCCATATCTTTCAAATCGTCTGCCGTATAGGTACTTTTTACTTTAATTTTTTCAGAAGGTATCCAGTCCTGTTCGGTGCTGCATGTACAAGTTGTACCTTTTGTGGTTTCTGTGCTTTCCGCCGTCAGCGATTTTCTAAAATCAACATTTTTAAAATTTGGCTTCATTTTGTGGTAAAAATTAACTGTTTGCAAAGATAGTGAAATTTGCAATCAGTCGTAGGTGTATAGTGTACCCCTTTTTCGGACCATTATTTTAGTCTTTTAAGGTTTGTCCATGGCAACTGGGTCAACGTATTGAAATTGTCTGTATTTCACTATAATAATATATAATATTTCTGACTTTTGATTAAAGACATATTGTTGATGTATCTAATAATCAATATCGTACTATTTGCCGTACTTATGATTATAACGTATTCTAAAGGGGGTTTCGGATTTTTGAGGTAGTTGTGCGTTGGGGTTGTGCGGGGCGGCTGGGTGCGGGGCGGCGGGAACAGATTGAAAGGTCGTGTGGTTGTTGGGGCGTTGCGGGGCGGCTGTGTGCGGGGTGCGGGGCGGCGGGAACAGATTGAAAGGTCTTGTGGTTGTTGGGGCGTTGCGGGGTGCGGACCGGTGGTTATGCGTTGCGGCGGTTGTCCCCGCAGAGGGGGTAGCAAAAGACCCTTTCGTGTAAACGAAAGGGCTTTTGCTCAGGGGGACACTTCCCCCCCCCATAATTTATTTTTACGGTATTTGCATATTTGAAAAAAATACCTTACCTTTGCAACCCTTTTTGCAATTTAAGCGAGAGGTAGAACAAATGAGTTCATTGATTTATTGTAAGACCAAGCAATAGCGGTATATCATCGTTAAGTTGATATACAGGAAAGACGCTATTGTAATAAGTACAAGACAAGGAAAACTTACCTGTATAAAACAGGTATAAAAAAATCGTAAGGTTTACAAATTTCCTCTGTCTATAACTTTGAGATGAGGAATATTGTATATAGAGACAATATTCCCGCAGCGAAAAAAACATCTTTAAACAGAGCAGAACAAAGACGGTTGTAATAATTTTCCTTATTGATAATACTTTCAATTTATGGGTAATAATTTCAATCAAAATCAGATAAAAAAATCTGTGTCAAACTTTTTTTACAATGAAGAGTTTGATCCTGGCTCAGGATGAACGCTAGCGGCAGGCCTAATACATGCAAGTCGAGGGGCATCAATGAGTAGCAATACTCAGTTGGCGACCGGCGGACGGGTGCGTATCGCGTATGCAATCTACCTGTTATTGCAGGATAGCCCGGAGAAATTCGGATTAATACTGCATATAATCACAGTGGGGCCTCCCACAATGATGAAAGATTAATTGATAACAGTTGAGCATGCGTATCATTAGATAGTTGGTGAGGTAACGGCTCACCAAGTCAACGAGGATTAGGGGTTCTGAGAGGAATATCCCCCACACTGGTACTGAGACACGGACCAGACTCCTACGGGAGGCAGCAGTAGGGAATATTGGGCAATGGGAGCAATCCTGACCCAGCCATGCCGCGTGCAGGAAGACGGCGCTATGCGTTGTAAACTGCTTTTGTACGAGAATAATTCATAATACGTGTATTATGTTGCATGTATCGTAAGAATAAGCATCGGCTAACTCCGTGCCAGCAGCCGCGGTAATACGGAGGATGCAAGCGTTATCCGGATTTATTGGGTTTAAAGGGTGCGCAGGCTGATATGTAAGTCAGTGGTGAAAGGTTATGGCTTAACTTTAACATTGCCATTGATACTGTATATCTAGATGATAGTGGACGTTGGCGGAATATGTCAAGTAGCGGTGAAATGCTTAGATATGACATAGAACACCGGTGGGGAAGCCGGCTAACGACACTATTCATGACGCTCATGCACGAAAGCGTGGGGATCAAACAGGATTAGATACCCTGGTAGTCCACGCAGTAAACGATGAACACTCGTTGTCGGCGATATATAGTCGGTAGCTAAGCGAAAGTGATAAGTGTTCCACCTGGGGAGTACGTTCGCAAGTATGAAACTCAAAGGAATTGACGGGGGCCCGCACAAGCGGAGGAGCATGTGGTTTAATTCGATGATACGCGAGGAACCTTACCAGGACTTGAACGCAGTTAGAATATGGATGAAAGTTCATAGTCGCGAGACTGGCTGCGAGGTGCTGCATGGTTGTCGTCAGCTCGTGCCGTGAGGTGTTAGGTTAAGTCCTGCAACGAGCGCAACCCTTACTGTCAGTTACCAGCATGTGATGATGGGTACTCTGACGGAACTGCCCGCGCAAGCGTGGAGGAAGGTGGGGATGACGTCAAATCAGCACGGCCCTTACGTTCTGGGCGACACACGTGCTACAATGGGTGGTACAGAGGGCAGCTCCACTGTGAAGTGTTGCGAATCTCAAAATCCACTCTCAGTTCGGATCGAAGTCTGCAACTCGACTTCGTGAAGTTGGATTCGCTAGTAATCGCGCATCAGCCATGGCGCGGTGAATACGTTCCCGGGCCTTGTACACACCGCCCGTCAAGCCATGGAAGTTGGGGGTACCTGAAGTATGTGACCGCAAGGAGCGTCCTAAGGTAAAACCAGTAACTGGGGCTAAGTCGTAACAAGGTAGCCGTACCGGAAGGTGTGGCTGGAACACCTCCTTTCTGGAGAGATGTTTACTCTTTTC